>NZ_JBJGYV010000006.1:0-204340 GCF_054050175.1 Geodermatophilus sp. SYSU D00697 | reverse complement strand
GGGACCGGCGCCGGCGGAGGCGTGTCTCGCCGGCGCCGGCCGTCCTCAGGCGTTCTGCGGGAAGCCGAGGTTGAGGCCGCCGTGGCTGGGGTCCAGCCAGCGGGAGGTGATGACCTTGCCGCGGGTGAAGAAGTGCACGCCCTCGGCGCCGTGGGCGTGGGAGTCGCCGAAGAGGCTGTTCTTCCAGCCGCCGAAGGAGTAGTAGGCCATCGGCACCGGGATGGGCACGTTGATGCCGATCATGCCGACCTCCACCTCGTTCTGGAACCGGCGGGCGGCGCCGCCGTCGTTGGTGAAGATCGCCGTGCCGTTGCCGTACTCGTTGGTGTTGATCAGCTCCAGGGCGTGCTCGTAGGTGTCCACCCGCAGCACCGACAGGACCGGGCCGAAGATCTCGTCGGTGTAGACGCTCATCGACGGCTGGACGTGGTCGATCAGGGTGGGGCCCAGCCAGAAGCCGTCCTCGGCGCCGTCGGGGGTCACCCGGCGGCCGTCGACGACGACCTTGGCGCCCTGCTGCTCCCCGGCCTCGACGTAGGAGGCGACCCGGTCGCGGTGGCGCCGGCTGATCAGCGGGCCCATGTCGGCGCCCTTGCGGCCATCCCCGGTGCGCAGGGTCCTCGTGCGCTCGGCGATGCGGGCGACCAGGTCGTCGCCGACCCCGCCGACGGCCAGCACCGCGCTGATGGCCATGCAGCGCTCGCCGGCCGACCCGAAGCCGGAGTTGACCGCCTGGTCGGCGGCCAGGTCCAGGTCGGCGTCGGGCAGCACGACCATGTGGTTCTTCGCCCCGCCCAGGGCCTGCACGCGCTTGCCGTGGGCGGTGCCGGTCTCATAGACGTAGCGGGCGATGGCGGTGGACCCGACGAAGGACACCGCCTTGACGTCGGGGTGCTCCAGCAGCCGGTCGACGGCGACCTTGTCGCCCTGGGCGACGTTGAACACCCCGTCGGGCAGGCCGGCCTCGGTCCACAGCTCGGCCATCCAGATGGCGGCGGAGGGGTCCTGCTCGCTGGGCTTGAGCACGACGGTGTTGCCGGTGGCGATCGCGATGGGGAAGAACCACATCGGCACCATCGCCGGGAAGTTGAACGGGCTGATCACCGCGACCGGGCCCAGGGGCTGGCGCACCGAGTGGACGTCGACGCCGGTGGAGGCGTTCTCGGTGAACCCGCCGCGGACCAGGGAGGGCACGCCGCAGGCGTACTCGACGACCTCCTGGCCGCGGGAGACCTCGCCCAGGGCGTCGTCGAGGACCTTGCCGTGCTCGGCGGTGATGATCGCGGCCAGCTCGGGCTTGCGGGCGTTGAGCAGCTCGCGGAAGCGGAACAGCACCGCGGTCCGCTTGGCCAGCGAGGTGTCCCGCCAGCCGGGGAACGCGGCGGTGGCCGCGGCGACGGCGGCGTCGACCTCCTCGGTGGAGGCCAGCGCGACCGCGCCGGTGACCTCGCCGGTCGCGGAGTCGGTCACCTCGCCGGTGCGGCCGCTGGTGCCCTCACGCCGGGCGCCGTCGATCCAGTGCGGGATGGAGGTGGGCATGGGTCCCTCTCTCGGGTCAGGGGGTGGTGCCGTCGCGGAGCGGGGTCGTGCGGGTCAGCTTGTCACCGGCGGGCGCGCTGGTCCCGGCGAGACGGCGCCGGAGTTGCCGGCAGGGTGTCACTCCCCGCCTGTCGCGTGCGCCACATCTGCGGTCGGCCCGGCCGATCCGGACGCGGGTGCCCTAGCCTCGGGTGCAGACCGCCGAACGAGCCCCGCCCGGTTGCCGGGGCGCCCGCCGTGGGGGAGAGGTCCCATCACCCGTCGTCATCCTCCCGTCCGCAGGCGCCAGGTGCGCAGCGCGGACGGGACGCTCCTCAGTGCGTGGTCCAACGAGCAGGACGGGGTCCCCGTCCTGCTGTGCAACGGCCTGGGGGCCTCTGCCGCAGCGTGGCCGGGCCTCCTCGCCCGGGGCAGCGGCTTCCGCGTGGTCGGCTGGGACCACCGCGGCCTGGGTGCCTCGCAACGGCCCCGGGACCCGGCGCGGGTGCGGGTGGAGGACCACGTCGCCGACGCCCGGGCGGTCCTCGACGCCTTCGACCTGCCCTCCGCGCTCGTCGTCGGCTGGTCGCTGGGCGTCAACGTCGCCTTCGAGCTGGCCCTGGAGGACCCCCGGCAGGTCAGCGGCGTGCTCGCCGTGGCCGGCGTCCCGGGGGGCAGCTTCTCGTCCCTGTTCGGGTCGCTCGGCCTGCCGCGCCGGCTGCGGGCGTCGGCCGGGCGCCACGGCAGCCGGTTGCTGCCGGTCGTCGGGCCGTTCCTGCCGCTGGTCACCGGCAGCCTGCAGCAGTGGCAGCCCCTGCTGTCCCTGGCCGCTGCCGACCGGAGGGCCGACGCCGCGCGGCTGTCGGGCCTGCTCGCGGTCGCCCACGAGTTCGCCGGCCAGGACTGGACGTGGTTCCGGCACATGGCCGTGGCCTCCGCCGACCACGCTCCGCTCGACCTGTCGCCGCTGACCTGCCCGGTGACCTTCGTGGCCGGCCGGTACGACGTGCTCGTGGACGCCGCCGACGTGCGGGCTGCCGCGCAGGGCGTCCCCGGTGCCCGGTACCGCGAGCTCCCCGCCTCGCACTTCCTGCCCCTCGAGCAGCCCGGCGCGATGGCCGCCGAGGTGCGCCGGCTCGCCGAGGAGAGCGCCGTCCGGGCCTGAGCCGCCGGGTCGGCGTCCCCGGCCTCCGCCCGTCAACCGGGGTTTCGTCCGGCGAGGTGGGGGCACAGCAGGACCGGACCGGCCCCGGCGTGGCCGTCGAACCCCCGCGCCGGGGCCGTGGCGCGTCCAGGGGACGTCGGCTCAGCCCTCGCCGGCCGCGCGGCCGCGGAGGCGAGCGCCGAGCGGATCGTGTCGAGCAGCGGGCCCCGTGGGGAGTCGCTCCACTGCTGCAGGGCCACGCGCAGCGCAGCCAGGGAGGTCGCCGCGAGGACCCGGGACCGCAGGTCGACGTCGGCGCCGGTCAGCCGGCGGGCCACCTCGGCGGACGGCTCGCGCTCGACGGTCGTGCACGCCGCCATCTGGGAGACCACCAGCCCGGGGCCCCGCGCAGCGCCCGTCGCCGCGCCAGCCACGAGGGGGCGCTGCCGTCGACCTCCGCGACGCGGCGCTCGGCCGCGCGGGTGAGCACCGCCCAGGGTCCCTCGCCGACGGGCGAGTCGCGGAACACCTCGAGCATCCGGTGCAGCCGTTCGGCCGGCCGCCGAGGACACCCCCGACCAGCTCTGGCAGCAGTGGCAGGACCAGGTCACGCGGTCGCGGACGGCGATCGAGGAGGCGCTCGCCGACGGGGGCACGGGGCGACCGACCCGGCGCACCTGGCCCGACGGGCGAGCGCCGAGCCTGCGCTGGCTCCTGGTCCACCTGATCGAGGAGTACGCGCGGCACGACGGCCACGCCGACCTCCTGCGCGAGTCGGTGGACGGCCTCACCGGGGAGCAGGACCCGGCGGTGGTCAGCGCGCCGCGTCGGGCAGCAGCCGCCGGACCGGCGGCGAGTCGCGGAGCGGCACCGGCCGCCCGGCCCGCTCGGCGGCGGCGAGGTGGTCGAGCAGCAGCTCGAGCCCGGGGCGGGACAGGGCGGTCACCGAACCGGCGTCGATGCCCGCGACCGGCACCGGCTCGCGGCCGTAGCGCCGCACGAAGGACTCGACGGCGGCCGCGTCGACCGCACCGGCCAGGCAGAGCACCCCGCCGCCGGCGGTGTTGAGCAGACGGACGACGCCCCGCGCTGTGGCCGGGCCGGGTTCGGGCCTCACCGGACCAGTGTGCCGCCGCGTCGGCGGTGCCACCCTGGAGCCGTGGACGTGGTCGACGACTACGACGCCGCCCCGGAGCGCCACCGGCTGGGCACGGCCACCACGCGGGCGTACTCCTCCGCGAGCCTGTACGCCGAGGTCGCCGCCCGGCTGCTCACCCTGGACGCCCGGCGGGTCCTGGACGTCGGCTGTGCCGAGGGGGTCCTGCGGGAGGCGGTACCCCTGGGGCCGCTCGTCGTCGGGCTGGACGCCGCCGCGTCCATGGTGCGCGCGCACCCGGCTCCCGTCGTCCGGGCCGACGCGGTCGCGCTGCCGTTCGTGGACGGCTCGTTCGACGCCGTCACCGCGCTCAACGTGCTGTACCACCTGGCCGACCCGCTCCCGGCCCTCCGTGAGGTCCGCCGGGTCCTGCGGACCGGGGGGACGCTGCTGGCCAGCGCCATCTCCCGGACCGACTCGCCGGAGCTCTCCCCGCTGTGGTCGCGCCCGTCGACCTCCTTCGACGCGGAGGACGCCCCCGCACTGGTCGGTGCGGTCTTCGACCGCGTGGACGTCACCCGCTGGGACGCGCCGCTGGTCACCCTCCCCGACGCGGCCGCCGTCCGCGACCACCTGCTCGGCCGGCAGGTGCCGCGCGACGTCGCGCTCCGGGCGGCGCAGGAGCTGCGGACGCCGCTGCGGGTCACCGAGCGGGGCGCACTCCTGGCCGCTTCCGTCCGCGCTCGGTGACGGCCCCGCGCACCGGGTAAAGGGGGAACCGTGGACTGGGTCTCCGACCCGGGGTACTGGTCGAGCCGGCTGGTGTTCACCCGCGGCCTGGCGCTGGTCTACCTGGTCGCCTTCGTCGCGGCCCTGCGCCAGTTCCGGCCGCTGATCGGCACGTCGGGGATGCTGCCGGTGCCGCGCTTCCTGGCCCGGACGCCGTTCCGCAGGGCGCCGAGCCTGTTCCACCTGCACTGGTCGGACCGGTTCTTCGCCGTCGTGTGCTGGACCGGGATCGTCCTGTCGGCGGCGGCGCTCGCAGGGCTGGCCGACCGGGCGCCGCTGTGGGGCTGGATGGCCGCCTGGGCCCTGATGTGGGTGCTGTACCTGTCGATCGTCAACGTGGGCCAGATCTGGTACGGCTTCGGCTGGGAGTCGCTGCTGCTGGAGGCGGGCTTCCTCGCGGTCTTCCTGGGCCCGGCCGACGTCGCCCCGCCGGTCCTGGTGCTGTGGCTGCTGCGCTGGCTGCTGTTCCGGCTGGAGTTCGGCGCCGGCCTGATCAAGCTGCGCGGCGACCCCTGCTGGCGGGACCTGACCTGCCTGCGCTACCACCACGAGACCCAGCCGATGCCCAACCCGGCGAGCTGGTGGTTCCACCACCTGCCCCCACGGCTGCACACGGTGGAGGCGCTGGCCAACCACGCCACCCAGCTCGTCGTCGTCTGGGGCCTGCTGATGCCGCAGCCGGTGGCCACGGCGGCCGCGCTGGTGGTGATCGTCACCCAGGGGTACCTGGTGCTCAGCGGGAACTTCGCCTGGCTGAACTGGCTCACGCTGGTGCTGGCGACCTCGGTCGTGGACGGCCGGGTGTGGGACGCCGTGCTGCCGCTGGAACCGCCGGCGCAGCTGGTCGCCCCCGCCTGGCACACGGCGCTGGTCGTCGGGGTCACCGCGGGGCTGCTGGTGCTGAGCTGGCGCCCGGCCCGGAACCTGGTGTCGCGGCGGCAGCGGATGAACGCCAGCTTCGACCCGCTGCACCTGGTGAACACCTACGGAGCGTTCGGGTCGGTCACCCGCACCCGTCACGAGGTGGTCGTGGAGGGTACCGCCGACCCCCGCCCCGGCCCGGACGCCGACTGGCAGGAGTACGAGTTCCGCGGCAAGCCCGGCGACGTGCACCGCCGGCCCCCGCAGTACGCGCCCTACCACCTGCGGTTGGACTGGCTGATGTGGTTCGTCGGCATCGACCCCGGCTACGGCAGCCGCTGGCTGCGCCCCTTCCTGCTGCGGCTGCTGGAGGGGGACCGCGCCACGCTGCGGCTGCTGCGCCGCTCGCCCTTCCCGCCGGGGTCGTCCCCGGCGTTCGTCCGCGTGCGGCTGTACCGGTACCGGTTCACCACGCGCGAGGAACGGCGGGAGACCGGCGCCTGGTGGTCGCGCACACCGGCCGGCGTGCTGGTGGACCCGGTGTCGCTGGACCAGCTGAGGTCGGCGGCGCGCTGATCGGGTCGCCGCGGCGGCGCTAGCGTGAGGGCGTGCGGATCGCCTCGCTGCTGCCCGCCGCCACGGAGATGGTGACGGCGCTGGGGCTTGCCGACCGGCTGGTGGCGGTGACCTTCGAGTGCGCCGCCGAGGCCCGGGAGCGCTGCCCCGTCGTCGTGGACACCGTGATCCCGCCGGGCCTGACCCCCGGCGAGATCGACGCGTGGGTGCACGACCGGGCCGCCCGGGGCCTGCCCCTGTACGAGCTGGATCGTGCGGCGCTGGCCGCGGCCGACCCCGACCTCATCCTGACCCAGGACCTCTGCCGCGTCTGCGCGCTCCCGGCGGCGACGGTGGAGGAGGCCTGCCGGGTCATCGGCACCGACGCCGCGGTGCTGTCGATCGACCCGCACGGCCTCGACGACGTCCTGGACGCCGTGGCCGCGGTCGGCCGCGCGGCCGGTGCCGCCGGGACGGCGGAGGCGCTCGTCGGGGACCTGCGCGCCCGGCTGCGGGCCGTCGAGCGCGCGGTCGCCGGCCGGCCGCGGCCCCGCGTCCTCGTGCTGGAGTGGACCGACCCGCCCTACCTCGCCGGGCACTGGGTCCCCGAACTGGTGCGCCGGGCGGGTGGCGAGCCGGTGGGGGCGGTCGAGGGCGGGCGCAGCGTCGCGATGGGCTGGTCGCAGCTGCCCCCGGCCGACCTCGTCGTGGTGGCGCCCTGCGGTGTGGGCCTGGCGGGGGCCCTCGACCAGTGCGCGTCGGTCGCCGGGCACCTCCCGGGCGTCCCGCTGCTCGCGATCGACTCGGCCGGCTACGTCGTACAGGCCGGCCCCGCCCTGGTCGACGGGGTGGAGGCGCTGGCCTGGGCCCTGCACCCCGACGCCGTCCCGGAGCCCCCGCCCGGCCGGGTGGCGCGCCCGGCGGGCTGACCGCGGGTCAGTCCGGCGTGTCCTCCTCCAGGAGGGAGAGCAGGGCGCGGGCGCTCGGCGCGGAGGGCACGGGGGAGCGGTGCACCTGGCCGATCGGGTGCCGCGCGGCCGGGTCGTCGAGGGCCACGACGACGGCGCCCGCCACTCCCTCCGCGGCGGAGGCGGGCACGAGGGCGGCGCCGAACCCGAGGCCGACGAAGCGCACGACGGCGTCGGAGGTGCCGAGCTGGAAGGCCACCGAGCGCTGGACCCCGGCCCGGTCGAAGGCCGCGTCGACCCGCAGCCGCAGCCCGGTCCCGTCGCGCATGTCGACGAACGGCCCCGCCGCGGCGAGGTCCGCGACGGAGACCACCGGTCGCCCGGCGAGGGGGTGCGCGGCGGGGACGACGGCGACCAGCGGCGCGTCGGCGAGCAGGCGGTGCACGAGGCCGGGAGGGACCTGCTCGGCGGACAGGCCGACGAAGGCCAGGTCCAGCTCGCCGGTGCGGACCTGCTCGGTCATGTGCCGGCTGCCGGTGTCCTGCACGGCGATCTCCACCGCGGGGTGGCGCTCGCGGAAGCCGAGCAGCGTCCGTTCGAGGGCGGGCACCTCCCGGGTGGCGGCACCGACGATCCCGAGGCGCAGCCGGCCGGTCACCACCCCGGCGAACGCGGCGAGCTCGGCGCGGGCCACCTCGGCGCCGCGGAGCAGCGCTCGGGCGTGGGGGAGCAACAGCTCGCCGGCGGGCGCCACGGAGACCGAGCGGCTGGTGCGGTGGAACAGCGTCACGCCCAGCTCCCGCTCCAGCCGCGCGACCTGGGCACTGAGCGCGGACTGGACGACGTGGCAGCGGGCCGCGGCGCGGGTGAAGCTGCGCTCATCGGCCACGGCGACCACGTACTCCAGCTGCCGCAGGTCCATCGCGGTCTCCGATCGGGACGGGTGCTCCGGGTGGTGGACGGTGTGCGGCGGCGCTCTCCCGGCCGGCCCGCCATCCGTGACGACAGGATTGTTGACAATCCTGTCGTCAAGTTTAGGCTGGTGAGGAGAGGTCACGGGAGGTCGCCATGGAGGATGGTCCGCACGGCCGTGCCACGGCCGACAGCCGGCTGCGGGAGGCGATCACCCGCGGCGACATGCCGCCCGGCCACCGGCTGGTCGAGGCCGACCTCGCCGAGGCGTTCGGGGTGAGCCGGAGCGCCGTCCGGCTGGCCATCGACGCGCTCATCGCGGAGGGGCTGGTCGAGCGGATCCCGAACCGGGGCGCCCGGGTGCGGACCGTCTCCGTCGCGGAGGCCATCGAGATCACCGAGTGCCGCATGGTGCTCGAGGGGCTGCTCGCCGCCAAGGCCGCGGAGCGGGTCACCGAGGCCGAGGTCGACCGGCTGCGTGCGCAGTGCGACCGCATGCAGCAGGCCCTGGCCGACGGCGACCTGCTGGGGTACTCCGCACTGGTCGCCCAGCTGCACTCCCTGATCCGCGACGCCGCGGAGCAGCCCACGGCCGCGCGGCTGATCGAGCGGCTGCAGGCGCAGATCGTCCGCCACCAGTTCCAGTTGTCCCTGCGGCCCGGCCGCGCGCGGCAGTCGTCCGCCGAGCTCCACCGGGTCGTCGAGGCCATCGTGGACCGGGACCCGCACGCGGCCGAGGCGGCGGCGCGCAGCCACTTCGAGAGCGTCGTCGCCGCCCTCGCGCAACCCGCGATCGACTGACCCACCACCCCGAGGAGATGCCCGTGTCCCACTCCCACCCCGCAGACCGCGTCGGGACCCCGGAGGTGTCGGCATGAGGACCGTCGTCGTGACCGACCCGCCCCGGGCGGACGTCGGCGAGGCCGAGACGCTGGGCACCTACGGCGTCGCCACCGTGCACGAGGCGCTCGGCCGGGTCGGCTACCTCGGCCCGGAGTTCCGGCCCGCGTGGCCGGGAGCGCGGATCGGCGGCACGGCCGTCACGGTCGTGTGCTGGCCCGGGGACAACCTGATGATCCACGTCGCGGTCGAGCAGTGCCGGCCGGGCGACGTCCTGGTCGTGGCGACGAACTCGCCGTCCACCGACGGACTGTTCGGCGAGCTGTTCGCCACCGCGCTGGCCCACCGCGGGGTGCGCGGCGTGGTCCTGGCCAGTGGCGTGCGCGACGTCGCGGAGCTGCGCGAGATGGGTTTCCCGGCCTGGTCCCGCGCGGTGAGCGCGCAGGGCTCGGTCAAGGCGACCGCGGGCGCGGTCAACGTGCCCGTCGTCCTCGGCGGTCAGACCGTGCACCCGGGCGACGTCGTCCTCGCCGACGACGACGGGGTGATGGTCGTGCCGCGCGCCGACGTCGGCCGGGCGCTGACCGCCTCGCGGGCCCGGATCGACAAGGAGGCCGCCGCCCGCGCCGCCTTCGAGCAGGGCGAGCTGGGCCTGGACCGCTACGGCCTGCGCGAGCGGCTGCCGGAGTTCGGCATCGAGTACCTGACCTACGAGGAGTACCGGGAGGAGGCCGGCGGTGAGTGACGCCACCGCGTACGACGCCACCGGGGTGCGCTGCACGATGCTGCGCGGCGGCACGTCCCGGGGCCTGTTCTTCGAGCCGGGCGACCTCCCGGCCGACCCCGCGGCCCGCGACGACCTGCTGCTGCGGCTCATGGGCACCCCGGACCCGCGGCAGATCGACGGCCTGGGCGGCAGCACCTCGCTGACCAGCAAGGTCGCCCTCGTCGGCCCGTCGGAGCACCCCGGGGCCGACGTCGACTACCTGTTCCTGCAGCTGGGGGTGGACGAGGCCACCGTCAGCACGCAGCAGAACTGCGGCAACATCCTGGCCGGCGTCGGGCCCTTCGCCGTCGAGCGCGGCCTGGTGCCCGCCGGCACGGAGGAGACCACCGTGCGGATCCGGATGGTCAACTCCGACAGCATCGCCGTCGCCACGTTCCCCACCCCGGGCGGCCGGGTCGAGTACCGCGGCGACGTGACGATCGCCGGCGTGCCGGGGACGGCCGCCCCCGTGGTGCTCGCCTTCACCGACACCGAGGGGTCGGCGACCGGCAGCCTGCTGCCCACCGGCCACCTCCGCGACACCGTCGACGGGGTCGAGGTCACCTGCGTGGACAACGGCATGCCGGTGGTCGTCGCGACGGCGGAGTCCCTCGGCCTGACCGGCTACGAGTCGCACGAGGAGCTGGCCGCCGACGCGGCACTGCTCGAGCGGGTCGACGCCCTGCGCACCAAGGCCGGGCAGCTCATGGGCCTCGGGGACGTGCGCCGGTCCTCGGTGCCCAAGACCGTGCTGGTCGCCCCCGCCCGGGACGGCGGCCAGGTGTGCACCCGGTCGTTCATCCCGGTGCAGCCGCACACCTCGATCGGCGTCCTGGCCGCGGTGAGCGTCGCGACGGGGATGCTGCTGCCCGGCGCGGTCGGGCACGACCTGACCGCCGACTGGCCCGCCGACCGCTCACAGGTCGACGTCGAGCACCCCACCGGCCACCTGCTGGTCGACGTCGTCGTCGACACCGCGGCCACCCCGCCCCGGGTGGAGCGGTCGGGGGTCGTGCGGACGGCGCGCAAGCTCTTCGACGGGACGGCGTTCCCGCGTGCCGAGGAGGGTGTGCGGTGAGCGCCCGCGTCGCCGTCCTCGGCCTGGGGGAGGCCGGGTCGGAGATCGCCCGCGACCTGGTCGCGGCCGGCGCCGACGTCCGCGGCTACGACCCGAAGGGGATCGTCGTCGAGGGGGTGCAGGCCCGCGGCAGCGAGGCCGAGGCGGTCGCCGACGCCGACCTGGTGCTCAGCGCGAACAGCTCGCACGACGCCGTTCCCGCGCTGGTCAACGCCCTACCGGCGCTGCGCCCGGGCACCGTGTGGGCCGACCTGAACACCGCCTCGCCCGGGGTCAAGGTGGCGCTGGTGGAGCAGCTGGCCGGCCGGGACGTCGCGGTCGTGGACGTGGCGCTCATGTCGCCGGTGCCCGGCAAGGGGCTGCGCACCCCGATGCTGGTCTCCGGCGAGGGCGCCGCCCGCTACGCCGAGGTCCTGGCCGGGTTCGGTGTGCAGGTCACGATCCAGCCGGGCCCCGCCGGGGAGGCCATCTCCCGCAAGCTGCTGCGCAGCGTCTTCTACAAGGGCCTGGCCGCCGCGGTGGTCGAGGCGCTCGCCGCGGCCGACGCGGCCGGCTGTGCCGACTGGCTGCGGGGCAACATCAGCGCCGAGCTGGCCGGCTTCGACGAGCGGACCATCGACCGCCTGGTCGACGGCACCCACCGGCACGCCCGGCGCCGCGCCGACGAGATGACCGCCGCCACCGACCAGCTCACCGAGCTCGGCGTGCCGCCGCGGGTCTCCGCCGCTGCCCGCGACTGGCTCACCGAGCTGCGCGACCGCCAGGACGGCTGACCGGCGCCGCCGGACGCCGCGCCGCCACCACGGACCACCACGCGAGGAGACGCCGCATGATCATCGACTGCCACGGCCACTACACCACCGCGCCGGCCGCGCACACCGCCTGGCGGGAGGCGCAGCGGGCCGCGTTCGGTGCCGGCGAGCAGCCACCGGCCTACCCGGAGATCTCAGACGACGAGATCCGCGAGTCGATCGAGGGCAGCCAGCTGCGGCTGATGGCCGAGCGGGGGATCGACCTGACCGTCTTCTCGCCGCGCGCCTCGGCGATGGGCCACCACGTCGGCGACGAGGCGGTGAGCACCCGCTGGGCGCAGGTCAACAACGACCTGATCGCCCGGGTGGTGCAGCTGTACCCGGACTCCTTCATCGGGGTCTGCCAGCTCCCGCAGTCGCCCGGCGTGCCCATCGCCTCCTCGGTGGCCGAGCTGCGCCGGTGCGTCGAGGAGCTCGGCTTCGTGGGGTGCAACCTCAACCCCGACCCCAGCGGCGGCCACTGGACGTCGGCGCCGCTGACCGACCGCAGCTGGTACCCGTTCTACGAGGCGATGGTCGAGCTCGACGTGCCGGCGATGGTCCACGTGTCCGCGGTGACCAACGCCAACTTCCACGCCACCGGGTCGCACTACCTCAACGCCGACACCACGGCCTTCATGCAGTTCGTCCAGGCCGACCTGTTCCGGGACTTCCCGGGGCTGCGGTTCGTCATCCCGCACGGTGGCGGGGCCGTGCCGTACCACTGGGGCCGGTTCCGGGGCCTGGCCGACATGCTGGGCCGGCCTCCGGTCGAGGAGTCGGTGATGGGCAACGTCTTCTTCGACACCTGCGTGTACCACCAGTCGGGCATCGACCTGCTCTTCGACGTGATCGACGTCGACAACATCCTGTTCGGCTCGGAGATGGTCGGTGCCGTCCGGGGGATCGACCCGCGGACCGGCCACCACTTCGACGACACCCGCCGCTACGTCGAGGCGCTGGACCTGACGCCGGAGGCCCGCGAGAAGGTGTTCGAGGGCAACGCCCGCCGCGTGTACCCGCGGTTGGACGCCGCCCTGCAGGCCCGCGGCCGCTGAGGTCCATCGCCGTCCGCGATCGCTGAGGCCGCACCGTGGTGTTGGACTGGTCGCTGCGCCTCTCCGAGACTCGTCGTGTGGTGGGAGACCCGACGCCTGTCCCGGCCGGCTCCCCGTCGCACCCCTGATCGATGACTGGAGACGTCATGCCCCCGCTGCACGAGATCGCCCACCTGGCCCACGTCGAGCTGCGCACCCCGGTGCTGGATGAGAGCGTCGCGTTCTTCACCGAGTACCTGGGGCTGAGCGTGAACGGCGAGGCCGGGGACTCGGTGTTCCTGCGGGCCTGGGACGACTACGAGCAGGCCACCATCAAGCTGACCGGCCACGCCACCTCCGGGGTGGGCCGGACCAACCTGCGGGCGGCCGGCCCCGAGGCGCTGCAGCGGCGGGTCGCCGAGATCGAGGCGACCGGGCGCGGGATCGGCTGGCAGGACGGCGACCCGGGCTACGGGCCGACCTACGTGTTCACCGACCCCGACGGCCACGAGTTCGGCCTGTACTACGAGTCGCAGTGGTACACCCCGCCGGCCGAGCTGGCGCCGGCGCTGAAGAACCAGGCGCAGGCCTACCCCTCGCACGGGGTGGCCGTGCGCCGGCTGGACCACATCAACTACCTCGGGGTCGAGCCGGTGGTGAACCGGGACTTCCTGCGCGACACCCTCGGCGCCCTGGTCACCGAGCAGATCGTCATGGACGACGGCACCGTCGCCGGCAGCTGGACGACGTTCACCAACAAGACCTACGACGCGGTCTACACCCGCGACTGGACGCAGACCCCTGGCCGGCTGCACCACATCGCCTTCGCCGTCGACACCCGCGACGGGATCCTGCGGGCCGCCGACATCGCCCTGGAGCAGGGCGTGCACATCGAGACCGGGCCGCACAAGCACGCCATCCAGCAGACCTTCTTCCTCTACGTCTGGGAGCCCGGTGGCAACCGGATCGAGCTGTGCAACGCCGGCGCGCGGGTGATGCTGGCCCCCGACTGGCAGCCGGTGGACTGGACCGAGGCCGAGCGGGCCAAGGGCCAGGCGTGGGGGCTCAAGACCATCGAGACCTTCCACACCCACGGCACCCCGCCGGTCGACGCGGCCGGCCACTGACCCGGTCGCAGGTCCGGCACCGGCGCCCCGTCAACCCTGCCGGCGGGGCGCCGGTGGGTCGGCCCACCGGCGGTGGGCCGATCAGGCACCGGGTGCCTCCGGGCCCTCGGCGAGCAGCAGGTAGATCGTCCGGCGGGTGTCGGCCAGCACCTTGGCCGCCGCGGCCCGCTGGGCGTCGGTCCCGGTGCGGGCGACCTCGCGGACGGCGCCGTGCAGCTGGTGCAGCAGGTCGGGCAGGTCGTCCCCCGGTCCGGGCTCCGCGCGGCCGGCGAACGGGTCGGCCCACGTCGGCTGCCGGGACGCGACGTGCTCGTGTCCGGCGTCGGTCAGGGTGACCAGCTTGCGCCCGGCGTCGGCGGTGACCGTCACCAGGCCCTCGTCCTCGAGCTGGCTGATCGTCGGGTAGATGGCGCCCGGGCTCGGGCTCCAGCGGCCGCCGCTGCGCTCGGCGATGGCCTGCATGAGCTGGTAGCCGTGCATCGGCTCCTCGGCGAGGAGCAGCAGCACGGCGGTGCGGACGTCGCCGCGGGGTGCGCGTCCGCGGCCGCCCCGGCGGTGGGGCCGCGGCGGTCCGTCGGCCGGACCGGAGGGACCGCGGCGGGGGTGGTGGTGGCGCAGGCCGGGGTGCCGGCCGTCGCGCTCGTGGACGGGTCTCATGGTGAGCCTCCTGTTGTATCGGATGACAGTAACGATACATCGTTACTGTCATCGGTCAAGGTCGACGTCGGAGGGGGGCCGGCGCCCGGGGAACCTGCGGGTCCGCGCCCGCGTGTTCACAGCGTCCGTCCAGCCGGAGGACGGGTTGCGTCGAGGACCGGCGCGCACCGTCGTCCTCGACCGAGGAGGTGCCCGTGCCCACCGCTGCCGTCCTGACCGCGCCCCGCCGGCCGTCCGGCCCTCCGTCCGGCGCCGACCCCGTCCTGGTCGTCATCGCCGGGCTGCCCGGGAGCGGGAAGACCACCCTGCTCCGGCGGTTGCTCGGGCCCGGCCTGCCCGGGGTGGCGGCCTTCGACTCCGAGCAGGTGGCCGCCCGGCTGCGTGCCGCGGGCGTGCTCGTGCCCTACCGCCTCCTGCGGCCCTGGGTCCACCTCCGGCACCGGTGGCGGGTGCTGCGGGGCATCCGCGGCCGGGTGCCGGTCGTCGTCCTCACCGACCCGTGGACCAGCCCGAGCTGGCGCGCGGCCGTGCTCTGGACCGCCGGGCGGGCCGGCCGGTCGGTGCGCCTGGTGCTGCTCGACGTGCCCCGTGACCTGGCCGAGCGCGGTCAGGCCGAACGCGGGCGCCGTATCCCGGCCCGCCGGATGCGCCGGCACGCCGACCGGTGGCGCCGGCTCCTGCACGACGCCGGTCCGCACGAGGCCTGCGTCGTCGACCGGCGGCGGGCCGGCCGGCTGACCCTCGCCGAGGTCCTCGGCCGGGACCCGGCCGGTGCGGCACAGGCCCCGTAACAGCGGCTCAACCGCGGCGACACGTCGCGCGGGCACCGTGGGGACGTGCACAGCGACCAGCAGCGACGTGCGGGGACGACGGCGTGACGGGGGGCTACCTGCCCATCGAGGAGCACGCCGTCATCGGTGACCTGCGCACCACCGCGCTGGTCGGCACCGACGGCACCATCGACTGGTACTGCCCGGGCCGCTTCGACGCCCCGTCGTTGTTCGCCGCGCTCCTGGACGCCCGGCGCGGCGGGTCCTTCTCGCTGTCCTGCCGGACGGCGGCGCGGCCCAAGCAGCTGTACCTGCCCGACACCAACATCCTCATGACCCGGTTCCTGGCCGCCGACGCGGTGGGCGAGGTCGTCGACTTCATGGTGCCCGAGACCAGCAGCAGCGCGGCGCCGCGCGACCTGCTGGTGCGGCAGGCGCGCGCCGTCCGCGGCCGGGCCACCTTCGAGCTCTCCTGCACCCCCGCCTTCGACTACGGCCGCGCGACGCACACGGTCGACGTGGTCGAGGGGGTCGGAGCGGTCTTCCGGTCGGCCGCGGGCACCTGCGTGCTCCGCACGCCGGTGCCGCTCAAGGTCGAGGACGGCGGGGGAGTGGGTGCGACGTTCACCCTGGACGAAGGCGAGACCGTCGACCTCGAGCTCGAGTGGCGGGGCGAGGTGCGGCCGCTCCAGCCCGGGGAGACCGACCGGCACTTCGAGGAGACCTCGCAGTTCTGGCAGCGCTGGCTGGCGCAGTCGCGCTACCGCGGCCGCTGGCGGGAGATGGTCCAGCGGTCCGCGCTGACCCTGAAGCTGCTCGTCTACCACCCCACCGGCGCCCTCGTCGCCGCGCCGACGACCTCCCTCCCCGAGGAGCTCGGGGGCGGTCGCAACTGGGACTACCGCTATGCGTGGCTGCGCGACGCCGCCTTCACCACGTACGCGCTCATGACGCTGGGCTTCCTGGAGGAGGCCGCGGCGTTCATGGAGTGGATCCAGCAGCGCTGCGAGGCCGCGACGCCCGAACGCGACGTCATGATCATGTACGCGGTCGACGGCAGCGAGCAGCTGCCCGAGACGGTGCTCGACCACCTCGAGGGCTACCGCGGATCGGCGCCGGTGCGGATCGGCAACAACGCCGTCGGCCAGCGGCAGATCGACGTCTACGGCGAGCTGATGGACTCTGTCTGGCTCTACAACCGCGAGGTCCCGATCTCCTACGACCTCTGGACCGGGCTGTCCCAGCGCCTCGACTGGCTTGCCGACCACTGGCAGGAGCCGGACGAGGGGGTGTGGGAGGTCCGGGGTCCGCGGCAGCGGTTCACCTACTCGGCGCTGATGACCTGGGTCGCCTTCGAGCGGGCCGGCCGGCTGGCCCGTGACCGCGGCCTGCCGGCGCCGGTGTCGAGGTGGCGCAAGCTGGCCGGTGCCGCCTACCGCTTCGTGCAGGACGAGTGCTGGGACCCCCGGATCGGTGCCTACGTCATGCACCCGGGCAGCACGGCCTTGGACGCGTCGCTGCTCTGCATGCCGCTGGTGAAGTTCTCCGGGCCCACCGACCCGCGGTTCCTCTCCACCCTCGACCGGATCGGCGAGCAGCTCGTCTCCGACAGCCTGGTGCACCGGTACGCCATGACCGGCCACGACGGGCTCACCGGCAGCGAGGGCACCTTCAACCTCTGCTCGTTCTGGTACGTGGAGGCACTGACCCGGGCCGGCCGGGTCAAGGAGGCCCGCATGGTCTTCGAGAAGATGCTGACCTACGCCAACCACGTCGGTCTCTACGCCGAGGAGATCGGCCCCTCGGGGGAGGCGCTGGGCAACTTCCCGCAGGCGTTCACCCACCTCGCGCTGATCAGCGCCGCGGTGAACCTCGACCGCGCGCTCGGCGGCTCCTGAGTCAGCGGCCGCCGGACACGTCGACGACCGTCCCCGTCACGTAGGAGGACTCCGGGGACAGCAGCCAGGCCACGACGGCGGCCACCTCCTCGGGGTCCCCACCCCGGCGCATCGGCACCGTCGGCGCCAGCCGGTCCACCCGGCCGGGCTCCCCGCCCGATGCGTGGATGTCGGTGCGGATCAGTCCCGGGCGCACCGAGTTCACGCGGATCCCCTCCGCGGCGACCTCCTTGGCCAGCCCGACGGTGAGCGCGTCGACCGCGGCCTTGGCGGCGGCGTAGTCCACGTACTCCTCCGCGCCGCCGAGGACGGCGGCCCGCGAGGAGAGGTTGACGATGGCGCCGCCGTCCCCGCCGCGGCGGGTGGACATCGCGCGGACCGCCTCGCGGGCGCAGAGGAACGCCCCGAGGGTGTTGACCGCCAGCGTCCGCTCGATGCGGGCCGTCTCGAGGTCCTCGACCCGGGACTGGATGCCCAGTGCCCCCGCGTTGTTCACCAGTCCCCGCACCGGCCCGAGCGTGGCCGCGGTCGCGAACAGGTCGAGCACGTCGGCCTCCCGGGACACGTCCGCCCGCACGGCGAGGGCGTGCGCGCCGGCCGTCCGGCAGGCCGCGGCCAGCTCCTCGGCGGGCTCCTCGCGGGTGGTCCAGGACAGGCACACGTCCCAGCCGTCGCGGGCCAGCCGCAGGCTCGTCGCCGCCCCGATGCCGCGCCCGCCGCCGGTCACCACGCACACGGCACGGCCCACCGCCGTCACCTCCGGTACCAGTCAGGACCCCGGGAGGCGAGTGTGGCAGGGGGATCGGGTCAGTCGTCGTCCCAGTCGTCGTGGTCGTCGTCCCAGTGCTCGTGCCAGCCACCACCGCCGTCCCCGCCGCCTCCGCCGCGCCCGTCGTCGGACAGCGCCACCCCGGCCAGGGCGCCGATGAAGACGAGGAACAGCGAGGCCGCGAGGAGCACGACCGCGATGCGCGCCGCGCTCAGCCGGCCGGCGGCGGTGGTCAGGGAGGCCCGCGCCTGGTCGACCGCGAGCTGCCCCAGTGACCGCCAGCCCGGCGGGGTGCGCTCCGCCGGGGCCGGCGGGAGGTCCTCGGTCAGCGGGTCGAGGTCGGTGAGGTGGACGGCGGAGAAGGCGTCGGCCATCCGCTCGCTGCCTTCGTCCGGCATGAGCAGGCCGCGGGCCATCGCGTCCTGCAGGCGGGCGACGGTGGCGAGCCGATCGGCGTCCGAGGCGCGCATCCGCGGTCCCGAGCGGGTCGTGCTGTCCAGGTCGATCAGGGGTGGCATGGCTGCTCCTCCCGGTGGTGGACGCGGAGAGGGTCACAGCCTGCACCCGCAACGGGGGGCGCGGGTGGCTTCCGCCGCACGCCGGTCCACGAACGGCACGAGGCCCCTGTTCGGCGGGTGCGCCGGGCAGGGGCCCCGTGACTCGCGGCTGCACTCACGCGCCGACAGGCACCTCGAGCGGCTGGGGGGTGAACATCGGCGGCTCCTGCTCGGGGGTCAGCGCGGTGGGCCCGTAGAGCCAGTCCACGAAGCCGTAGTCGTGGACGTCGCGCCGCCGCAGGACCTCGTTGCGCGCCTCGCGTCCCGCGCCGGTGAGGTGCCAGAGCTCGCCCCAGGCGCGGGCGGTGGTCAGCACCCGCCGGCAGTGCTCGGGCCGGACGGCGTCGTAGGCGGCGAGCGCGGCGTCCCAGTCCAGGCGGCCCTCCGCCAGTTGCGCGCCGACGTGCTCGGACAGGACCCAGGCGTCCTCGATGGCCATGACCGCGCCCTGCGCCAGGTACTGCAGCGGCGGGTGCGCGGCGTCCCCGGTGAGCGCGAGCCGGCCCTGGACCCAGTGCGGGATCGGGTCGCGGTCGTACATGCGCCACCAGCGGTCCCGCCACATCAGCGGCAGGCCGGCCCGCACCGGGTCGCACGTGCCGGCGAAGGCCGCGTCCAGCTCGTCGGGGGTGCCCCAGTCCTCCTCGCCGGCCAGGGCCTTGGGCGACTGGAACACCGCCACCTGGTTGAACATCTCGCCCCGGCGCAGCGGGTACTGCACGAAGTGGCAGTGCGGGCCGACGTAGAGCACGACGTCGCTCATCGAGACGTCCATCTCCGCGACCTGCTCCGCGGGGATCGCGCCGCGGTAGGCGACGTAGGCGGAGCTGACCGGCTCGTCGTCGCTGATCAGCCTGCGGGCGACGGAGTTGAGGCCGTCGGCGGCGAGGACGACCGGCGCGGTCTCCCGGCCACCCTCGGAGACCACCGTCACGCCGCCGTCCACGTGCTCGTAGCCGGTGACCCGCACGTCGTTCACCAGGTCCACGCCGGCGCGGCGGCAGGCCCGCAGCAGCGTGCCGTGCAGGTCGCTGCGGTGGATGACGACGTAGGGGAAGCCGTAGCGCTCCCTCGCGTCGGCGAGGTCGAGGCGGGTGAGCACAGACCCGTCCAGGGCGTCCCTCATGACGAGGTTCTCGGGACGGACCCCGAGGGAGAGGACCTCCTCGAGCAGGCCCCAGGAGTCCAGGATGCGGGTGCAGTTCGGCGCGATCTGCAGGCCGGCCCCCACCTCGCCGAACTCCGAGGCGCGCTCCAGGACCCGCACCCGCAGCCCCGTGCGGGACAGCGCCAGGGCGTTGGCCAGCCCGCCGATGCCGCCGCCGACGACGAGGACGTCGGGGGTGTCGCTCATCAGTTCCCCTCGAGGGCCGCCGGGTCGGCGACGACCGTGTTCTCGCACCGCCCCAGGCCGCTGATCTCGGTGGTCAGGCGCTGGCCGACCTCCAGGTAGCGGGCCGGCGTGCGGGCGTGGCCGACGCCGCCGGGCGTGCCGGTGGCGATGACGTCGCCGGGCCGCAGGGTGACGATCGTGGAGACGTACTCGACCAGGGCCACGGGGTCGAACAGGAGGTCGCCGGTGGTGTCCTCCTGCACCGTCTCGCCGTCGATGCGCGTGCTGATCTCCAGCTTCGGGCGGACGCCGCCGGGCAGCTCGTCGGGGGTGACCAGGTGGGGGCCCAGCGGCGTGGTGGCCTCCCAGTTCTTGCCCTGCAGCCACTCGCGGGTGCGGAACTGCCAGTCGCGGCAGGTCACGTCGTTGAGCACCGAGAAGCCGGCGATGGCCGCCTCGGCCTGCGCGCCGGTGGCCCGGCGGACCGGCGCGCCGATGATGACGGCGAGTTCGCACTCCCAGTCGAACTCGGTGGTCTCCGGCGGCTTGACGATGTCGTCGCCTGAGCCGACCAGGGTGTCGGCGAACTTGGCGAACAGCGTGGGGTACTCGGGCAGGTCCCGGCCCATCTCCAGGATGTGGTTGCGGTAGTTCAGGCCGACGCAGACGACCTTGCCCGGCCGCGGCACGACCGGTGCGTAGGCCGCGCCCCGGGTGTGGGACACCTCCCCGGTCGCGGCGGCGGCCCGCTCCTGCCAGCCCGGGTCGGCGAGGAACGCGCCCAGGTCGGCGGCGCCGAGGTCGACCAGGCGCTCGTCGTCGACCCGCACCGCGCGGGTGGCGCCGTCCAGGGTGCGGATGGTGGCCAGCTTCACCGGTCACCGCCCACGGCGACGCGGTCGAGGTGCAGGGCCTCGAAGATCGGGGTGTCGGAGAACCGGAACAGGTCCAGCGCGCCGGAGTCCGAATCCGAGCGCCCGGCCTCCGAGCGCACCGACAGCGGCTGCCAGGAGGGGACGACGAACAGGTCCCCGCGCTCCACCCGCCAGGAGGCGTCCCCGACGGTGACGGTGCCGGTGCCGTCGAACACCTGGAACACCGAGGACCCGGCCTCGCGCCGGGGCGCGGTCTCGGTGCCCGAGCGGACGCGGTGCACCTCCGCGCGGATGGTCGGCAGCACGTCGCCACCGGTGGTCGGGTTGGTGTACCGGACCGCGGCGTGGCCGGGCTCGACCACCCCGGGGGCGCCCTCGGCCTCCAGCTCCAGCTGGTCGGTCAGCGCGGCGTCGGTGTCGACCCAGCGGTAGTTCAGCAGCGGGGTGCCGGGCGTGGCGCCGGGCGCGGACACCGGGCGCAGGCCGGGGTGACCCCACAGCCGCTGCGACCGGGACCGCTCCGGGGTGGTCCTCTCCTCGTCGCTGATCCGGTCGCGGCCGAACTCGAAGAACTGCGACTCGGAGGTGTACTGGAACGGGATGTCCAGCCCGTCGATCCAGGCCATCGGCCGGCTGGCGGCGTTGTGGTGGGCGTGCCAGTTCCAGCCGGCCTGCGGCAGGAAGTCCCCGCGGTTCATCGGCACCGGGTCGCGGCCCACCACGGTCCACACGCCCTCGCCCTCGACGACGAAGCGGAAGGCGTGCTGGGTGTGCCGGTGCTCGGGGGCGTCCTCGCCGGGCATCAGGTACTGGATGGCCGCCCACAGCGTCGGGGTGGCGTAGGGCTTGCCGCCCAGCGCCGGGTTGGCCAGCGCGATGGCCCGCCGCTCGCCGCCGCGGCCCACCGGGACCAGGTGCCCGGCCTGGTCGGCCAGCTGCAGCAGGTTCGACCACCGCCACACGTGCGGGACCGCCCGCGACCGGGGGTGCGCCGGCATGAGGTCGCCGATCTCGGTCCACAGCGGGACCAGCAGCTCACGCTCGAACCCCCGGTAGAGCTCCTCCAGCTCCGGCGTCGGGGTGGGCTGGTCGGGGGAGTCGACGGCGCTCAGCGAGACCGGCGAGGCCAGGTGCTGCGTCATGACAGGGGTACCTCCCGTGGCGGCGGTGGTCAGGGGGAAGGACGTCGGCCTTCTCGGTGGTCCGCGCCGTCCAGGGTCCGCTCCTTCCGCAGGAGGGGATACCGTTTTCTGTTGTGAAGAACCGCCCCGCGTATGCGATCGCATCCGTCGACTCCGCGCTGCTGCTGGCGACCCTGCTGCAGCAGGAGGGGGCGATGCGGGTGACCGATGCCGCCGAGCGCCTGGGGGTGTCGGTGTCCACGGCCCACCGGCTGCTGGGGATGCTCGTCTACCGCGACTTCGCCGAGCAGCTGCCCGACCGCCGGTACGGGGCCGGGCCCGTGCTGCGCAGCGGTCCCGTGCCGCAGGAGCCGGCCGCCCGGCTGCGCGAGGTGGCGGTGCCGCACCTGCGCCGGCTGGTCGACGCGCTGGGGGAGACGGCCAACGTGATGGTCCTGGCCGGCGCGGAGGTGCGCTTCGTCGCGACGGTGGAGTGCGACCAGGTCCTGCGGGTGGGGGACCGGACCGGCCGGACGCTGCCGGTGCACCTGAGCTCGGGCGGCAAGGCGGCGCTGGCCACGCTCGGCCGCGAGCAGCTCGCCACCACCCTCGGCGAGCTCGACGACCGGGACGCGGCGCGGCTGGAGCGGGAGCTGCGCACCATCCGGCGCCGGGGCTTCGCGGTGAACGACCAGGAGACCGAGACCGGGCTGACGGCGATCGGCGTCGCGGTGCCCGACCCGGCCGGCGCCGCCCGGGCCGCACTGTCGCTGGCCGTGCCCACGGCGCGGTACTCCCGCGACCAGCTGCCGGCGTGGAGCTCCGCGCTGACGGCGACCGCCGCGGCCGTGGCCCGCGACCTCGCTCTCGTCTGACGGCGTCCGGGGCCCTCGTCCGACGGCACCCCCTCAGTCGTCCGTCGACCCGTGCCCGTGGTCGGCCACCGTGCCGGCGACCCCGCGGCCGATCGCCCGGGCGTCGTCCATCGCGTCGCGGACGTGGGTGCCGAGCCAGATCCGCGTGTCCGTGACGTCCTCCAGCCACCTGCGACTCCGGCGGGAGGGTCGCCAGCGTTCGGCATCGCGGAGCGGCGCGCCGGTCGATTCTGGCCTGCAGAATCCCCGTGGAAACGGTGGTGCGGTGGGTCACGATCCGGACCGCATTCCGACGAACAGGGGAGGACCACGTGCCGGACCAGGGCAGCGAGACGGTCGAGGAGCAGCGGGGGCAACTGGCCGACGCCAACCACATCCTCGTCGACCAGCGCATCCTCGACGCCTTCGGGCACGTCAGCGTCCGGTGCGCCGACGACCCCGGGTCCTTCCTGCTGTCGCGCAACCTCGCGCCGGGCCTGGTCGGTCCCGACGACGTCCAGCGGATCACCCTCGACGGGACGACGGAGGACCCGCGGCCCTCCTACCTCGAGCTGTGGATCCATGCCGAGATCTACCGGGCGCGGCCGGACGTCAACGCCGTCGTGCACAGCCACTCGCCGGCGGTCATCCCGTTCGGGGTGGCGCGGACGCCCCTGCGGCCGATCCTGCACATGGCCGGGTTCCTCGCGCCGGAGGTCCCCGTCTTCGAGGCCCGGGACACCCTGGGCACGGCCTCGGACCTGCTGGTCCGCAACGCGGGCTCCGGCGCGGACCTCGCGGCCTCCCTGGGCCCGGCCTCGGTGGTGCTGATGCGCGGCCACGGTTCCACGGCGGTCGGCGCGTCGCTGCAGGAGGCGGTGTACCGGGGCATCTACACCGAGGTGAACGCCCGCGTCCAGGCCGAGGCCCTGCGCCTGGGGGAGTGCACCTACCTCACCGACGAGGAGGCCGCCGCCACCGTGGCCACCAACACGACCCAGGTCGCCCGCGCGTGGGGGTTCTGGCGCGACCGCGTCCGTCAGCCCTCGTGAGCTCCGCTCCGTCCATCCCGCATCCCGTCCCCGTCCTCCGAAGGAGTCCTCCCGTGACCGGATCCCGGGCGCGCGCTCTCGCCGCCGGTGCCGCAGCACTGCTCACCCTCGCCGCCTGTGGCGGCTCCGACGAGGCCGGCGGGGGGACCGGCGAGGGCGGCCTGACGCCGGTCACCATCGGCACCCAGCCCATCGTCGACTCCGCGCCGCTCTACCTCGGCGTCGACCAGGGCTTCTTCGAGGAGGAGGGCATCGACCTCACCATCGAGAGCGCGTCCGGCGGTGCGGTCGTCGTCCCCAGTGTCGTCTCCGGCGACTACCAGTTCGGCCGGGGCAACGTCCTGTCGACGATGATCGCGGTCGACCAGGGGCTGCCCCTGACGTGCATCACCAACGCCAACTCCACCGCCGGCAACCCGGACTTCGGTGCGGTGGTCGTCCCCGCGGACTCGCCGATCCAGTCGATGGCCGACCTGGCCGGCCGCACCGTGAGCGTCAACACGCTGAACAACATCGGCGACACGACCATCCGCGCCGTCGTCGAGGAGGCCGGCGGGGACCCGCAGGCGGTGCAGTTCGTCGAGATCCCCTTCCCCGACGCCCCGGCCGCCCTGCAGGGCGGTCAGGTCGACGCAGCGTGGATCCTCGACCCGTTCCTCACCGAGGCGGTCGACGCCGGCGCCCGGGTGCTGTCCTACAACTTCTCCGACTTCCACCCGGAGCTCGACATCTCCTGCGTGTTCACCTCGCAGCAGCTGATGCAGGAGGACCCGGAGCTGGTCGAGGCCTTCCAGCGGGCGATGAACCGGTCGCTGGAGTTCTCCCAGCAGAACCCCGAGGAGGTCCGGCGGATCACCGGCACCTACACCGAGATCGACCCGGCGGTGCTCGAGCGGATCGTCATCCCGACCTTCCGCACCGAGTTCAGCCAGGAGGCGATGCAGCTGCTCGGGGAGAAGGCGACCGAGTACGGGACCCTGAGCAAGGAGCCCGACCTCGACCAGCTGCTGCCCTGACCGCGGACGGTCGCGTCAGCCGCTGAGCGAGGGGCGGCGCCGGGCACCCGCCCGGCGCCGCCCGCCCCGTCCAGAGGCTCGCCGCGAGCGTGCGAGCGGTGAGGAGGACGGGGTCCTTCCTCAGTCGCAGTCGCCGTCGTGGCAGGTGCAGCCGCACTCGTCGACGCAGAAGACGTGGTTGCCGTGGTCGCAGGGGGTCATCGAGAGCTCCTCGGGCGTCAGTGCCAGCAGTCGCGCGCCGACCCCTCCGCGGACGGAGTGTGGCGGCCGCCACACCGTACGTGCTGCAGGGACGCCTCGCCGGTCGAGCGGGGCCCGGGGCGCCCCCGGCGTGTCGGCCTACCGCCGGCGCTCGTCCTCCCGGGCGTGCGAGGCCCGCAGCGAGCCGGGGTGCGCCTTCGCGGTCGGGTCGCGCCGGGTCTTGAGCAGGCTGGCGACGGTGACGACGGTCAGGACGACGCCGATGACGACCAGGCTCAGCGGGGTCGGGATCTCGGGGACGCGCTCGTCGATGTCGACGTGCGCCCAGTGCAGGATCAGCTTCACGCCGATGAAGGCGAGGATCAGGGCCAGCCCGGTGGACAGGTAGACCAGCCGGTCGAGCAGGCCCTTGACGAGGAAGAACAGCGCCCGCAGGCCCAGCAGGGCGAAGGCGTTGGCGACGAAGACGACGTAGGGCTCGTCGGTCACGCCGAAGACCGCCGGGATCGAGTCGAGCGCGAACAGCAGGTCCACGCTGCCGATGGCCACCAGCACGACGATCAGCGGCGTGAACACCCGGCGGCCGTCGACCCGGGTGGTGAGCCTGCCACCCACGTAGTCGTCGGTGAGCGGCAGGAACCGGCGGGCGGCCTTGACGACGGCGTTGTCCTCGACGTCGGGGTCCTCGTCGCGGTGCCGGAACAACTGGACGGCGGTGTAGACCAGCAGCAGGCCGAACACCAGGAACATGAAGGAGAACAGCGACAGCAGCGTCGCGCCCAGGGCGATGAAGATCGCCCGCATCACCAGGGCCAGGACGATGCCGAAGGTCAGCACCTTGTGCTGGTGCTCCTCGGGCACCGAGAACGTGGTCATGATGATGACGAAGACGAAGAGGTTGTCGACCGACAGGCTCTTCTCGACGATGTAGCCGGCGAAGTACTCGGTGCCCGCATCCCCGCCGTGGTGCGCGGCGAACCAGACGCCGAACGCGACCGCGACGAGGACGTAGAACACCGACCACGCGGTGGCCTCGCCGAACCCCACGCGGTGCGGTCGCAGCGCGGCGAGGACCAGGTCGACGGCCAGCAGGCCCACGATGAGGCCGATGGTGAGCGCCCAGGTCAGTCCACTGATCTCCAGCACGTCCGGTCCGCCTCTCTCCTGTCCCGTCAGGGGGCGTTCCTCGTCCGCTCGCGCGGCCGGGCGCCACGACGCGGACCGGCCTGAACGGGTAACGCCCGAGCGCGGCTGTGCGCTCCCGGTGGGCGTTGCGGCCACGGGGACCGCGGGCACATCCTGCTGACGACGGCCGGTGAGCGGAGGCCTGCGTGGACGTCCTGGACGTGTTCGCCGACGCGGCGGAGAACCTCTACCCCGCGCGGATGCAGATGGCGCTGTCCCTGGGCTGGCACATCGTCTTCGCCTGCTTCGGCATCGCCTTCCCGCTCATCACGGTGGTCGTCGAGTGGCTCGGGCACCGGCGCGGCGACGCGGCCCTGCTGGGGCTGGCGCACACCTGGGCCAAGGCGATGGGTGTGCTCTTCGCCGCGGGTGCGGTCTCCGGGACGCTGCTGTCGTTCGAGATGGGCATCCTGTGGCCGGGCCTCATGGACCGCTTCGGCGAGGTCTACGGCTTCCCGTTCGTCCTGGAGGGGTTCGCCTTCTTCATCGAGGCGATCTTCGTCGGCGTCTACCTGTTCGGCTGGAACCGGCTCTCCCCGCGGGCGCACATGGCCAGCGCGCTGCCGATGGTCGTCTCCGGGATGGCCGGGGCCTTCTTCGTCGTCGCGGCGAACGCCTGGATGAACAACCCGACCGGGTTCCGGCTCGACGCCCAGGGGCGGGTGGTGGAGGCCGAGCCGTGGGCGGCGATGTTCGGCCCGTCCACCTGGCCGCAGGTGACCCACATGCTGCTGGCGGCCTACATGGTCACCGGCTTCACCGTCGCATCGGTCTACGCGGTCGGCACGCTGCGCGGACGGCGCGACCGCCACCACCAGATGGGGTTGCTCATCCCCCTCGCGTTCGCCGCGGTGGTGACGCCGGTGCAGATCGGCGTGGGTGACTGGGCGGCCAACACCGTCGCCGACAACCAGCCGGCCAAGCTCGCCGCGATGGAGGGGCAGTTCGAGACCACCGCCGGCGCCCCGCTGTCCGTGGGGGGCTGGTTCACCGGCGAGGAGATGCGGTATGCGGTGGAGATCCCGAACGGGCTCTCCCTGCTGGTCCACCACGACCCCGACGGCGTGGTGCTGGGCCTGGAGGAGTTCCCGGCCGACCAGCGGCCGCCGGTCAACGTCGTCCACCTGGCGTTCGACCTGATGGTGTCGATCGGCTTCGCGCTGCTGCTGCTGGCGGCCTGGCTCGGCTGGAGCTGGTGGCGGCGCCGCCGGATCCCGGGCACGCCCTGGTTCCTCCGCGCGGTCGCGGTCTCGGGGGTCGCGGCGGTCCTGGCCATGGAGGCGGGCTGGGTAGTCACCGAGGTCGGCCGCCAGCCGTGGATCGTCTACGGCGTCATGCGCACGGCCGAGGCCGTGAGCCCGGCCCCGGGCCTGTACCTGGGCTTCTACGCCGTGGTCGCGGTCTACGTGGCCCTGACCGCGCTCACCGTCTTCGTCCTGCGCCGGCTGGCCCGCAGCAGCGACACCCCGGCGCCCCAGGAGGCCGACGCCCGCCCGCCCGACCCGCACAGCGACGAGGTGGCGGTGCGATGACGCTGGCGGACGTGGTCCTGAGCGTCATGTTCGTCGGTCTGGTCGCCTACGGCTTGTTCGGCGGAGCCGACTTCGGCGCCGGCATCTGGGACCTGCTGGCCGGTGGCACCCGGCGCGGTGCCCGCCAGCGGGCGCTCATCGAGCGCTCGATCGCCCCCGTCTGGGAGGCCAACCACGTCTGGCTGATCTTCGTCCTCGTCGTCCTGTGGACGGCGTTCTCGGGCGCGTTCGCCGCGGTCGTGTCCACCCTCTACGTCCCGCTGACGCTGGCCGCGTTCGGGATGATCGCACGCGGGGCGGCGTTCGCGTTCCGCAAGAGCATCAGCACCCTGGGCATGCGCCGGTTCCTCGGGGCGGGGTTCGCCCTCTCCTCGCTGCTCACCCCGTTCTTCCTCGGCACCGTCGTCGGTGGGGTCGCCTCCGGCCGGGTCCCCGCGGGCATCGCGGCCGGGGACGTCGTCACCAGCTGGCTGAACCCCACGTCCCTGCTCGGCGGGGTCCTCGCCGTCCTGGTGTGCGCCTACCTCGCCGCCGTCTTCCTGTGCGCCGACGCCCGCCGCGAGGGCGCCGACGACCTCGCCCGGCAGTTCCGGGCCCGCGCGCTCGGGACGGCGGCGGTGACCGGCGCCGTCGGCATCGCCGGCCTGTTCGTGCTCCGCGCCGACGCGCCGCAGCTGTTCGAGGGGCTCACCGGCCGGGCCCTCCCCGTGGTCGCGCTGTCGGTCGTCGCCGGCCTCGCCGCACTCGGGCTGCTCTGGACGCGGCGGTTCGTGCCGGCGCGGGCGGCATCGGCGGTCGCGGTGACCGCGATCCTGGTCGGCTGGGCGGTGGCGCAGTACCCCTACGTCCTCGTCCCGGACCTGACCATCGAGGAGGCCGCCACCGGCCGGGCGACGCTAGTCGCCATGCTCGTCGCCCTGGTCGTGGGAGCCGCGGTCCTGGTGCCGGCGCTGGTCTACCTGTACACGCTGTTCCAGCGGGCTCCCGCGGAGCCGGCCGGCCGGGACACCGTGCCGACGCCGGCCGCCGGCGCCGAGGCCTCCTGACCCCCTCCGGCGCGACCCCGTTTCGAGATCCCCCCGCGGTGGGCAGACCCCCGCCGTTCCAGTGGCTCGGCGCGGAGGAGGCCCGATGCGGGCGATGGTGTACCGGGGGCCGTACAAGGTGCGGGTCGAGGACAAGGACGTCCCGGCGCTCGAGCACCCCAACGACGCGATCGTCCGGGTGACCCTCGCCGCGATCTGCGGCTCGGACCTGCACCTGTACCACGGCCTCATGCCGGACACCCGGGTCGGGCACACCTTCGGCCACGAGTTCATCGGCGTCGTCGAGCAGGTCGGGTCCTCGGTGCAGAACCTGCAGGTCGGCGACCGGGTGATGGTCCCGTTCAACATCTTCTGCGGCAGCTGCTGGTTCTGCGCGCGCGGCCTGTACTCCAACTGCCACAACGTCAACCCGAACGCCACCGCGGTCGGCGGCATCTACGGCTACTCGCACACCACCGGCGGCTACGACGGCGGCCAGTCGCAGTACGTCCGCGTCCCGTTCGCCGACGTCGGCCCGGTGCGGATCCCCGACTGGATGCACGACGAGGACGCCGTCCTGCTGACCGACGCCGCCGCGACCGGGTACTTCGGCGCGCAGCTGGGCGAGATCGCCGAGGGCGACACGGTCGTCGTCCTGGGCGCCGGACCGGTGGGCCTGATCGCCGCCCAGTCGTCGTGGCTGATGGGTGCGGGACGGGTGATCGTGATCGACCACCTCGAGGAGCGCCTGGAGAAGGCGCGGACCATGGCCTACGCCGAGGTGCTCAACTACGACGAGTACGACGACGTCGTGGTCGAGATGAAGAAGCAGACCGACTTCCTCGGTGCCGACGTGGTGATCGAGGCGGTGGGCGCGGAGGCCGACGGCAACCTGCTGCAGCACGTGGCCGGGACCAAGCTGAAGCTGCAGGGCGGCTCGCCGATCGCGCTCAACTGGGCGATCGACGGGGTGCGCAAGGGCGGCACCGTCTCCGTCGTCGGCGCGTACGGGCCGATCCCCAACGCGGTGAAGTTCGGCGACGCGCTCAACAAGGGGCTCACCTTGCGGATGAACCAGACGCCGGTGAAGCGCCAGTGGCCGCGGATGTTCGAGCACGTGCGCAACGGCCACCTCACGCCGCGGGAGATGGTCACCCACCGGTTCCCGCTGGAGCACATCGCCGAGGCCTACCACGTGTTCTCCGCCAAGCTCGACGGCTGCATCAAGCCGCTGGTCCTGCCCGACGCGGCCTGAGCGAGGAGCGACGATGACCCACCCCGACATCCCGAGCGCCTACGTCCGGGACAAGCGAGCCCCCCGCGAGACCCCCGAGCAGTTGCGCGCCCGGATCCCCGGCTGGGGCGCCGACCTCGACCCGGCCGACCGGCCCTCGTACCCGAAGCTGCAGTACCCGGCCGACACCGGCGCGCACTGGGACTTCCCCGAGCGGCAGCCGGAGACGGAGCCGCGGGAGCGCTCGATCGAGCACGCCTTCGTCACCCCGGTCTTCGGCACCGCGCAGCCGCTCCGCGGGGTGTCCGGGGCCATCCGGGGGCTCGCCTACCGCCGCTTCAGCGAGGGTCGCCTGGCGCACTGGCTGCTGCTGATCGTCGGCGACCGGGTCGACGCCTGGGGGAGCCACCTGCGCTCGTTCGCCACGCTGCGCCCGGACAACCCGGTGACCGAGACCGGGGTGCGGACCGAGCTCACCCACGGCGGGCTGCGCTCGCGACGCGGACGCAGCGACGCCCGGCACCACGTCCTGGACCCGGTCGTCGTCGCGGGCCCGTGGGTGCTCGCCGGGGTCGGGGCCTGGACCGGGCTGCGGCGGGTCGTCCGGGCCGTGCGGGGGTGAACCGGTCCCTCGGCTGCGGCGTGCCGCCGTTGCGCGAGCCTGGGACCGTGGGGGTGTGGACCCGCTGACCGCCCTGCCCGAGGCCGTGCGGGCCCGCTTCCGCGCGCGGGTGTCCGGCGACCCGACCGGCGTGCCCGGCTGGGTGCGCGACATCGGCCGCGTCGGCGAGGGCCCCGGCTGGTTCGAGCCCGGCGGTGTCGTCTGGTGGGTCCACGGCGACCTCTCGACCCTGGTCGGCGGGATCGCCGCGCTGCTCGGCCAGGCCGCGCACCCGCTGGCCCTGACCGGCGTGCGCCGCCACTCGGCCTACCTGGCCGACCCGTGGGCGCGGCTGGCCGGCACCGCCCGCTGGCTGGTGGTCACGACGTTCGGGTCGGCGGAGCTGGCCGAGCGGGAGGCCGCCCGGGTCCGCCGGATGCACCAGCGGGTGCGTGGCACCGCCGACGACGGGCGGCCCTACTCCGCCGGTGACCCGGAGCTCCTGCGGTGGGTCCACCTGGCGTTCACCGACGCCTTCCTCGCCGCGCAGCAGGCCGTGGGGCGGCCGGCGCCGGCCCGCTTCGGCCGCAACTGGCCCGACACCTACGTGCGCGAGTGGGCGCGCAGCGCCCGGGCCCTGGGCGCCGGGGACCTGCCGGGGACGGCGGCCGAGCTGGCCGAGGCGCTGGCCGCCCACCGGCCGGTGCTGGAGCCGGTGCCGCCCGACCTGCGGGCGTTCCTCACCGCCCCGCCCGGGCTGGGGCCCGCCGAGCAGGTGTTCTACCGCGGCCTCGCCGGGGCCGCCGGGTCGGTGGTGTCGCCGGTCCTCGCGCCGTTGGCGGGGGTGCCCGGACGGGGGAGGGGCGTCGTCCGGCTGCCGGTGAGCCGCGCCCAGCTGCGCGGCCTCCAGGTGCTGCTCGGGTCGCGCAGCCCCTCGGAGGAGGCGGCGCTCTGGCGGCTGGGGCGGGGCCCCGCGCCGGCGTGGGCGGGGGACGGCGCGGTCAGCGCGGCAGGGTGATCTTGTACTGCGCCATCTTCCGGTAGAGCGTGGCGCGACCGATGCCCAGCTCCTCGGCGGCCCGGGTGATCGTCGTCCCCGGTTCGGTCAGGCACCGGACGATCTCGTCGCGCTCGAGCCGCTCCAGCCGGGTGAGCGGGCGGCCGCCGCCGTCGAGCACCTCCGGCGGCAGGTGGTGGACGTCGACGACGTCGGCGCGGGCCGCCGCGTCCCGGACCACGCGCCGCAGCTGGCGCACGTTGCCCGGCCAGGCGCACGCGGTCAGCGCGCGGGCCGCACGGGCGGTGAAGCCGACCGCCCGGTGCCGTTCCTGCTCGGCGAACCAGTGCGCCAGCGGCACCACGTCGTCGGTGCGGTGCCGCAGCGCGGGCACCTCGACGACGGTGTCGACCAGGGTGGCCAGCCGGCCGGGCACCGCGGTGAAGTCCGGAGCGGTGAACACGAACGGCTGCGGCCGGCCGGTGCGGCGGCCCGCGCCCAGCGTCTGCGCCAGCTCCTCGGTGGCCCACGCCGGCAGGTGCGGCAGGCCGGAGACGATGACCAGGGTGTCGGGGTCGCGCAGCTCCGGCGTCCACAGCTCCAGCCAGGCCGCGACGTCCCCGGCCTCGGGCGCGCGGGCGTGCAGCACCCGGTGGCGAGGGGCGACCCGGCGGCGGGCCAGGGCGGCCAGCGCGGCCTTGCCCGCGCCGGGCTCGCCCACGACCGCGGTGACGCGGTCGGCCGCCGCGACGGCGTCGGCCACCGCGGCGCGCCACGCCGCCGAGACGCACGGGTCGCCGGCGTCGGGGGTCAGGTGCCCGCCGACCACGTGGAAGACCTCGCCGCGCGGGGCCGGGCGCACCGTCCGCCCGCCGGCGCGGACCAGCATCAGCGCGCTCGTGGCGCTCGCGGCCGCCTGGGCCAGGCCGAGCAGCAGTTCGGAGGAGGAGTACGACCAGGTGGTCAGGTTGATGCTGCCCGCGAGGTCCCCGCTCACCGGGTCCACGACCGGCACCGCGGCACAGGTGAACCCGCGCAGCTCGGCGCACCAGTGGTCGTGGGCCCGGACCAGCGAGGGGGCGCGGTCGGCGAGGGACAGGCCCAGCCCGTTGGTGCCGGCGTTGCGCTCGGCGTAGGAGAAACCCGGCGCGAGGTGGACCCGGTCCAGCGACCGGAGGATGCCCGCGTCGCTGCACAGCCGGGCGAGCACCAGCCCCTCGGCGTCGGCGACCATGAGGCTGACCGGCTCGTTCGGGATCGTCGCCTGCAGGTCGGTGAGCACCCGGTGCGCGCACTCGTACAGCAGCGAGCCGGTGTCCAGCGAGCCGGTGAAGACGGGGACGACCTCGTCCGGGGTGACGCCGTAGTCCTGGCTGCGGCGCCACGAGGCCCGCACCCGGGACGGCGCGGGCCGGGCGGCCAGCACCGGGTCGGCGAGGGGGTGGGGGGCGGCCCGGTGCACGTCCACGGGACACCTCCTGGGCGGGACGGGCCGGTGGACTGTGGCCCGCGCCACGAATGTAGCCCCGCGAGGCGCTGTCCAGGGGGCGTTCCAAAGTGAGACAACGACCGGCTTCTGCTGCCGTCCGGCCGTCCCTAGCGTCGGCTCCACCGACGTGACCGGTGTCACAGGAGAGCCGACGGAGGCCGGAGATGTACCGCAAGGACGGCGAGACCTACTACGTGGTGGACTCCCACATCGCCCTGTGGGACGCGCGCCCGGAGAACCAGCGCAACGTCCACGGCAAGCAGTTCATCGACTGCTTCTACGACTACCACCGCAACCTCAGCCCCGAGTCGGAGGTCTGGGGGTACGAGGAGTACCTCTACCAGGGCGGCGAGCGGCTGATGCGCGACGTGTTCGTCGACGGCATCGTCGACCACGCGATCTTCCAGCCGGCCCGGCTGGCGGAGTTCTACCACCGCGGCTTCGGCCAGACCGACGAGGCCTCCGCCCTCGCCGCGCAGCACCCCGACAAGCTCACCTACAACCACTACTGGGACCCCCGCGACGGGGAGAACGGCCTGGACCAGCTGCGGGCCGACGCCGAGCGGTTCGGCCTCACGGGCGTGAAGCTCTACACCGCCGACTGGCACGGTGAGTCCCGCGGCTGGAAGCTGACCGACCCGATGGCCTACCGGTACTTCGAGGCCTGCCGCGAGCTCGGGATCACCAACATCCACATCCACAAGGGCCCGACCATCCGGCCGCTGGACCGCGACGCGTTCGACGTGGCCGACGTCGACCACGTGGCCAGCGACTTCACCGACCTGACCTTCGTGGTGGAGCACTGCGGCCTGCCGCGGCTGGAGGACTTCTGCTGGATCGCCACGCAGGAGCCCAACGTGTACGCGGGCCTGGCCGTGGCGATGCCGTTCATCCACACCCGGCCGCGGTACTTCGCGCAGATCATGGGTGAGCTCGTCTACTGGATCGGCGAGGACCGCATCCTCTTCTCCAGCGACTACGCCCTGTGGACGCCGAAGTGGCTGGTCGAGCGGTTCGTGGACTTCCAGATCCCGGAGGACATGACCGAGTACGCGCCGCTGACCACCACGACCAAGAAGAAGGTGCTCGGCCTCAACGCGGCGCGGCTCTACGACCTCCCGGTGCCGGAGGAGTGCCGGCTGCCCGAGGCCGACGAGACGCAGACCGGCCCGCGCGAGCCCGGCGCCGCCGACCTGGCGATGGCCTGAGGGCGGCGCGATGACCGCCGTCCTGCCCGACCTCGAGGCGGAGGTGCGCGCCGCGCTCGGCGCCGTCGTCGACCCCGAGCTCGACGAGCCGATCACCGACCTCGGCTTCGTCCGCTCGATCGACGTCGCCGGCGCCGTCGTCGAGGTCCACCTCCGCCTGCCGACGTCGTTCTGCGCGCCCAACTTCGCCTGGCTGATGGCCGCCGACGCCCGGGAGGCGGTCGCCGCCGTCCCCGGGGTGGCGCGGGTGGTGGTGGCCCTCGACGACCACTCCGACTCCGACCTGATCAACCGCGGCCTGGCCACGGGCGCCGACTACCGGACCACCTTCGCCCACGAGGCGGAGGAGTCCCTCGACGAGTTGCGCGCCACCTTCCTCCGCAAGGCGCACACCGCGGCGATGGAGCGGGCGGTCACCGCCCTGCTCCGGGCCGACCCGGCCGTGGACGTCGCGGCGCTCACCCTCGGCGACCTGCCGGCGGGGGAGCCCACCACCGATGCGTTGCTGCGTCGCCGGGCCGCGGTCGGACTGCCCCTGCACCCGGGCTCGGCGGTGCTGGTCGACGCCGACGGCACCCGGCCCGCCCCCGACGCCGCGGCGCACTTCCTGCGCCGCGCCCGCTCGGTGCGGATCTCCGTCGACGGCAACGCGCACTTCTGCCGCGGCCTGCTGGCCACCCGTTATCCCGGTGCGGAGGCCGACCAGGTGCCCCGCCCCGAGGACCGCCCCCTGCTCCCGCTCACCGTCACGAAGGGAACCCACCCGTGAAGGCCGTCCGCGTGCACGAGTACCACGCCGACCCCTCGATCGACGACATCCCCGAACCCCGGCTCCAGGGTCCCCTCGACGTCATCGTCAAGATCGGCGGCGCCGGGGTCTGCCGGACCGACCTGCACATCCTCGAGGGCCAGTGGGCCGACCTGCAGGACCCGGAGCTGCCCTACGTGATCGGGCACGAGAACGCCGGGTGGGTCCACCAGGTCGGGGAGGGTGTGACCAACGTCGCCGTCGGTGACACCGTGATCCTGCACCCCCAGCCCAGCTGCGGCCTGTGCCCGGCCTGTCGCGCCGGCCGGGACATGCAGTGCGAGAACGCCTTCTTCCCCGGGCTGTCGAACGACGATGGAGGCATGGCCGAGTACCTGCGCACCACGGCCCGCGCCTGCGTCAAGCTCGACCCGTCGACCAACCCCGCCGACGTCGCCGCGCTCGCGGATGCCGGGATCACCGCCTACCACGCCGTGCGCAAGGCCCTGCCGCTGCTGCACCCGGGCACGACGGCGGTCGTGCAGGGCGCCGGCGGTCTCGGCCACATCGGCATCCAGTGCCTGGCGGCGCTGTCGGGCACCCGGATCGTCGTCGTCGACCGCAACCCCGACGCCCTGGAGCTCGCCCGGCAGATCGGCGCGGACGAGACCGTGGTCGCCGACGGGAACCAGGTCCAGGCGGTCCAGGACCTGACCGGTGGGGGTGCCGACGTCGTCTTCGACTTCGTCGCCGAACAGGGCGCGGAGATGGACGGCTGGCACATGACCGGCCCGGCCGGCTCGTACTACGTCATCGGGTACGGCGGCGAGCTGCGCATCCCGACGCTGGACTTCGTCGCCGGCGAGAAGAACATCGTCGGCAACATCGTCGGCACCTACAGCGACCTGGCCGAGCTGATGGTGCTCGCGCAGGCCGGGAAGGTCACCCTGCACACCCAGCAGTACCCGCTCGACCGGGCCGTGGACGCGCTCCGCGACCTCGACGCCGGGAAGGTCCGGGGGCGCGCCATCCTCGTCCCCTGAGCTCCCCACCCGACCGGCCGGTGCGCGCCCGCGCGCCGGCCGGTCGGCGCGTGTCCCGCGCCCTCGCCACGCATGGTGTCGACAGTCGGCAGGTCCGTGTCGACAGCCCGGCTACGATCGGCGGCGACGAGGAGGTGCCCATGAGCAGTGAGCCCCTGACCAGCCTGGACCGCAGCACGCTGCGGGAACGGGCCCTGGAGGTGCTCCGGTCGGCCGTCCTCTCCGGCCGGTACCGGCCCGGCGACCACCTCGGCGAGGTCGAGCTCGCGTCCTCGCTGGGCGTCAGCCGGGGCACGGTGCGGGAGGCTCTGCGGCACCTCCAGCAGGAGGGTCTGGTCACCGCGGGCAACCGGGGGATGCTGCGGGTCAACAGCCTCACCTCCGCCGAGGTCCAGGAGCTCTTCCAGGTCCGCGCGGCCCTCGAGGGCCTGGCGGTGCGGCAGGTCATCGCCTCGCCGCGGCGCGAGGCCGCCGTGAGTGCCCTGCGCGAGGCGCTCGAGCGGATCGCCGCCGAGGACGCGGACTCCCCGGCGCGGATCGAGGCCGACCTGGCCTTCCACCTGCTGCTGTGCCGGCTGTCGGGGAACTCGATGCTCGTCGAGGCGTGGCAGCGGCTCGAGGGCCGCATGCGTGTGGCCATCCTCAACGGCGCCGCGTGGCAGGCGCCGATGACCGCGCGCGACCGGCACGCCCCCATCGTCGACGCCATCGAGCGGGGGGACGTCGCCACGGCGGTGCACGTCGTCGAGGAGCACATGACCTCGGCCGCGGACCACTTCGCCCGTTCGGCCGACCCGGCCTGACGCCCGCGGGGCACCCCCGCCCGGCGCGCAGTGGAGTGCCACGGCGCGGGGACCGCCCGCGGCACTCCACTGCGCGCAGCGCCCGACGCTGACGCTCGCTCATCGCAGCGTTCGGCGCTGACCTCTGCGTTGCGACGTGACCCTTGACACGGTGACGCATGCCACCCACACTCGGTCGGGAGTTGACTGTTAACAGTCAACCAACAGCGCGGATCACGCCCATCGCCCACCCGGAGACCACCATGACCGAGCGGCACCCTCCCGTCCGCGATCCACACCTCGAAGAGGTCGCCCAGTGGCACCCGATCGAGGGCACCCCCACGAAGAAGAAGGTCGCCATCGGCTGCTCCGTCGGGGCGACGATCGAGACCTACGACTTCATCGGTTTCGGCATCGCCGCGGCGCTGTACTTCAACACCGCCTTCTTCCCCGCGGACGACCCGTTGTCGGGCACGCTGCTGTCCTTCGCCACGCTGGGCATCGGCTTCGCGGTGCGCCCGCTCGGCGGCATCATCGGCGGCTACCTCGGTGACCGGATCGGCCGCAAGCCGGTCCTCGTCGGCTCCCTGCTGCTCATGGGCATCGCGACGGTGCTCATCGGCTGCCTGCCCACCTATGACCAGGTCGGCATCTGGGCCGGGATCCTGCTGGTGGTCGTCCGCGTCGTGCAGGGGCTCGCGTTCGGCGCCGAGTGGGGCGGCGCGATCCTGATGTGCTTCGAGCACGCGCCCTGGCGGAAGAAGGGCCTGTACACCGGCATCACCCAGGCCGGCTTCCCGGTCGGGCTGCTGCTGGCCAACCTGGCGTTCCTCGCCAGCGTCCCGCTGGGCGGCTCGTGGGCGTGGCGGGTGCCGTTCCTGCTCAGCGCCGTCCTGATCGTCGTGGGCATCGTGATCCGGCTCAAGGTCGAGGAGTCGCCCGAGTTCGAGGAGCTCAAGGAAGAGGGCGAGCTCTCGAAGAACCCGCTGCTCGAGGTGCTCCGCGACGGCTGGCGCAACATCCTGCGCGCCTTCTGCCTGCGGATCACCGAGACCGCCGGCTACGCGGTGTCGGTCACGTTCATGCTGTCCTACGTCGCCGCCGAGGGGCTGGCCGACCGGTCGGTCACGCTCACCGCGACGATGATCGCTGCCGGGGTCGGCATCTTCGCCACCACCTACTGGGGCGCGCTCACCGACCGCGTCGGGCGGCGCCCGGTGTACCTGCTGGGCACCGCGCTGCACCTGCTGTGGGGCATCCCGCTGTTCCTCGTGGTCAACACCGGCGTCGCGGTGGCGATCGTCATCGCGTTCGTCATCAGCTACGCGGTCCTGCAGAACTCCCTGGCCGGGGTGCAGGGCGCCTGGTTCTCCGAGCTGTTCGCGACCAAGACCCGCACCACCGGTGCGTCGCTGGCCTACCAGATGTCGGCCGTCGTCTCCGGCTTCACCCCGCTGATCACCACCGCGCTGTACGCCGGCTACGGCTGGATCGGCCCGGCGCTGCTGTTCAGCGGCTACGGCCTGCTGGGCCTGCTCGCCGCGCTGGCGACCCGTGAGACCTGGGGTCCGGTCGAGCGCGCGGAGGTGGCCGCCCTGGAGCGCAGCCTCCGGACGCCGTCCACCGTCCCCGCCCCCCGCCCCGGGACGTCCGAGCGCCGGACGACGGCCGACTCGGCGACCGACTGACCCCCACGAGGAGCACGTCATGACCGCACTGAGCACGTCCCGGGACGCGACACCGACCGTCGACCGGGCGGAACGGATCGAGCGGATCCGGCAGGCCGCGTACCGGATCCGGCGCAACGCCCTCGACATGGGGGAGGTGCAGGGGCAGGGCTACATCGGGCAGGCGCTGGGCGTCGCCGACGTCCTGGCGGTCGTCTACACCGACCAGCTCCGCCACCGCCCCGAGGACCCGCACTGGCCCGACCGGGACCGTCTCCTGCTCTCCATCGGCCACTACGCCATCGCGCTGTACGCGGCGCTGGCCGAGGCCGGGACCATCCCGCTCGAGGAACTGGAGACCTACGGCTCGGACGACTCCCGGCTGCCCATGTCCGGGATGGCCTCCTACACCCCGGGCATGGAGATCTCCGGCGGCTCCCTCGGCCACGGCCTGACGGTGGCCACCGGGATGGCCCTGGGACTGCGCCACCTCGGCAACCCCGCCCGCGTGTTCAACCTGCTCTCGGACGGCGAGCTGGACGAGGGCTCCACCTGGGAGGCCGCGATGTCCTGCGCCCACCACGGGCTGGACAACGTCACCGCGATCGTCGACGTCAACGCGCTGCAGGCCGACGGCCCCACGGCCGGCGTCCTGCGCACCGAGCCGGTCACCGACAAGTGGCGCGCGTTCGGCTGGCACGCCCTGCGGGTGGACGGCAACGACGTCGGCGCCCTCGTCGACGCCTTCGACGAGATCCGGGAGCACCGCGGCTCGCCCTCGGTGCTCATCTGCGACACCCGCGTCGGTTGCGGGGTGCCGCTGCTCGAGGGCCGGGAGAAGGCCCACTTCATGCGGGTCGAGCAGCACGAGTGGCAGATCGCCCGCGACCAGCTGCAGGAAGGACTGGCCCGATGACCAGCACCGCACCCCGGAAGAAGCTGACCACCTCGGCGATGATCGCGTCGTTCGCCGACCCCGGTCAGCGCACCACCAGCGCACCCTTCGGGCACGCGCTCAACCGCCTGGCCGAGGAGCGGCCCGAGATCGTCGGGCTGTCGGCCGACCTGGCCAAGTACACCGACATGCACGTGTTCCGTGACGCCCACCCGGACCGCTTCTTCCAGATGGGCATGGCCGAGCAGGCGATGCTCGGGGCGGCGGCCGGGCTGGCGGAGGTCGGGCTGGTGCCCTTCGCCTCCACCTACTCGGTGTTCGCCACCCGGCGGGCCTACGACTTCCTCTGCCTCGACATCGCCGAGCCGAACCTGAACGTCAACGTCGTCGGCGCCCTGCCCGGCCTCACCACCGGCTACGGGCCGAGCCACCAGGCCACCGAGGACCTCGCGATCCTCCGCGGCTGCCCGAACCTGACGATCGTCGACCCCTGCGACTCGGTCGACATCGAGCAGGCGGTGCCCGCGCTGGCGGCGGCGCCGGGTCCCACCTACCTGCGGTTGCTCCGCGGCGCGGTGCCCACGGTGCTCGACGAGTACGACTACCGCTTCGAGCTCGGCAAGGCCGCCGAGCTGCGGACCGGTCGGGACGTCGTCCTCATCTCCACCGGGCTGATGACGATGCGGGCCCTGCAGGCGGCGGCCCGCCTCGAGGCCGACCACGTCGACGTCGCCGTGCTGCACGTCCCGACCATCAAGCCGCTGGACACCGAGGCGGTCCTCCGGGCGGCCCGCACCGACCGGCTCGTGGTCACCCTGGAGAACCACACCGTCGTCGGCGGGCTCGCCGAGTCGGTCGCCGCGACGCTGGCCTTCGCCGGGGTCGGGACGCGCGTGGTGCCGATCGCCCTGCCCGACGAGTTCCTCGCCGCCGGCGCCCTGCCCACCCTGCACGACCGCTACGGCCTGTCGACCGACGCCGTCGTGGCCCGGGTCAAGGCCGAGCTGGTGGGCGCCTCGCACCGCCCGTGGTCGGCCGACCCGGCTCCGGCCACCATCTGACGGGAGCCGGACGATGACCGGAACGACCCCGGGCCCGCCCGTGCCGGCCGGCAGCATCGACCCCCGGCTCGGGTGCTCCACGATCTCCTTCCGGAGGCTGCCGCTGCCGGCGGCGCTGGCAGAGGTCGCCGCCCAGGGCTTCGGGGAGACCGACCTCGGCGCCCTCCCGGGGGTCTGCCACCACGTCCCCCTCCCGCTCCCCGCCTCCCTGGTCGACGAGCTGGCCGGGCAGGTGTTGGCCAGCGGGGTGGCGGTGCGGGTGGTCAACGCCGACGTCGGCGACATGGACGACCCCGACCTCGACGGACGGGAGCTGCGCGAACGGCTGCGTCCGCTGGCCGAGCTGGCCCGGGCGGTCGGCACCTCGACGATCGTGCTGCCGTGCGGCCGGGCGGGGACGACGCCACGCACGGAGCTCGCCGACGACGTCGCCGCGGTGGCCCGGGCGCTCACCACTGCCGCCGACCTCCTCGGGGAGGCGGGTCTGGACCTCCTCGTCGAGGCCCCGCACTCCCGGCGGCTGTGCGCCGACCTCGACCGGGCCGAGCTGCTGTCCGAGGCGCTCGGTGACGCACCCGTCGGCCTGGTGCTCGACCTCAGCCACGTCGTGGCCAGCGGCGGGGACGAGGTGGACGCCGTGCGCCGGTTCGGCGACCGCGTCGGCCACGTGCACCTGCGCGACGCGGTCCGCGGCGACATCAACCGCAGCATCGGCCGCGGCGAGGTCGACTTCCCGGCGGCGCTCGGTGCGCTGACCGCCGCCGGCTACCGGGGCCACTACAGCCTCGAACTCGAGACCCACGACATCGACGACGCCGACCGACCGGCCGAGGCCGGCCGGGCCGGCCGCTTCATCAGCTCGCTCCTGCAGGCCTGACGCCTGCTGTCCCGCTCACCCCCACCCACTCCTCTGGAGGAGACCGTGTCCGTGTCCGACAAGACCGCCGTCATCACCGGTGCCGGCTCCAAGCGCGGCATCGGCCGCGCCACCGCCCACACCCTCGCCGCCGCCGGCTGGAACGTCGCCGTCCTCGACCTCGACGAGGCCAGCGCCAAGGACGCCGCCCACGAGGTCGCCGACCGCCACGGCGTCCAGGCCGTCGGGATCGGCTGCGACATCACCGACGAGGCCTCGGTGGAGAACGCCCTCGCCGTCCTCGACGGCGCGCTGCCCCCGGTCGGCGCCCTGGTCAACAACGCCGGCATCACCTCACCCACCCCGTTCCTCGAGGTCAGCGGGGAGGAGTGGGACCGCATCTTCGCCGTCAACGTCCGGGGGGCCTTCAACGTCACCCGCCGCCTGGCGCCGGGCATGGCCGAGCGCGGCTTCGGCCGCATCGTGTTCCTCTCCTCGGTGTCGGCCGAGCGCGGCGGCGGGGTCTTCGGCGGGGTGGCCTACTCCGCCGCCAAGGCCGCCGAGCTCGGCTTCACCCGGGCGCTGGCCCGCGAGCTGGGGCCGCACGGGATCACGGTCAACGCCGTCGCGCCCGGGCTGATCGACACCGACATCACCGGCGGGGCGCTCGAGGGCGAGCGCAAGACGCAGCTGGTGGCCGGGATCCCGGTGGGCCGCAACGGCCGGGTCGCCGACGTCGCGGACCTGATCACCTACCTGTGCCGGGAGGAGACCGGCTACGTCACCGGGGCCACCTACGACGTCAACGGCGGCTCGCACATCCACTGACCGAGGACCTCCCTGCAGGGAGACCGACGGCCGGACGGCGTTCCCCGGACGCCCTGGTCGACCCACCCGAGGAGGCGTCGTGTCGGACGGCTCACCCGGGATCGAGGCCTCCCCGGCCGACGTCCAGGGCACACCGCCCTCAGGGGCGCCGGGCGAAGGCGGTCACCTGCTCCGCGCACAGCTCGGCCAGCGCCTGGGGAGCCGCCCGGCAGATCCGCGGGAAGCTGAGGTACCCGTGTGGCATCCCGACGTACTGCGTCAGGCGCACCGGCACGCCCGCCGCCCGCAGCGCCTCGGCGTAGCGCAGGCCGTCGTCGCGGATCGGGTCGTGCTCGGCGACCTGCACCAGCGCCGGTGGCAGCCCGGAGAGGTCGTCGGCGAACAGGGGGGAGGCGCAGGGCTGCCGCGGGTCCTGACCGCCCAGGTAGTGGTCGCGGAAGGCGAGGCAGTCGGCCTTGGTCAGGATGGGCGCGGAGGCGTTCTCCTCGATGGAGGGACTGCTCATGGTGAGGTCGACCGCCGGGTAGACCAGCCCCTGGTGGCCGATCCGCGGGCCGGAGCGGTCGCGGGCCATGAGGCTGACCACCGCGGCCAGGTTGCCACCGGCACTGTCGCCCATGACGGCCACCCGGTCGGGGTCGGCGCCGAGATCGCCCGCCCGGCCCACCACGTCGACGAGCGCTGCGTAGCAGTCCTCGGCCGCGGCGGGCCAGCGGTGGCCGGGCGCCAGGCGGTAGTCCACCGAGACGACGACGGCCCCGGTGGTGACCGCGACGGAGCTGCACGACCAGTCGGCGGTGTCGAGCGAGCCGATCGTCCAGCCGCCGCCGTGGAAGTTGACCACCAACGGCAGCGGGCCGGCCGCCGCGCGGTCGGGCCGGTAGACCCGGACGGGCACGGGCCCGACCTCGCCCTTCGCCGTCGTGTCGGTGAGCCGCACGCCGGCGGCGACCCGGCCGAACAGGAGGTCGGTCACCGGGTTGTGGCCGATCCTCCGCTGCTGCACCCGCCGCAGCCGGGCCTCGTCCATCGTGGCGACCGACATCTGCCCGGCCAGCCGGCCCAGCAGCCGCACCCGCAGGTCCATCCGCGCCATACGCGCGTCCCCTCTCCCCGTCCGGACGCCGTCCCTCGGCACGGGACCGCCTCGATGGAGCGGCCCCAGCGTGCTACACGGGCCGTCGCCCGGTCACCTCGAGGCGCTCGACCCGGACCGTCGTCCGGTCGGGGACGCCGGGCGCGGGGGCACGTGCGCGCCGGGGTGCCGCCGCTGGACGGGACCCCGACCGGAGTGCTCGACTGTCGCTCCGGCGTCGATCGGTCTGCCCGCCCACGGCGGACCGCCCCGGTGGAGAACCGGTCCGCCGACGCCCCACCCACCCTGCCCCCCGGCCGGACCCAGAAGACGGAGTGAGTCCATGTTCTCCAAGGTGCTGGTGGCCAACCGTGGTGAGATCGCCGTCCGGGCGTTCCGTGCCGCGTACGAGCTCGGGATCGGCACGGTCGCGGTGTTCCCCTGGGAGGACCGCAACTCCGTGCACCGGCTCAAGGCCGACGAGAGCTACCAGATCGGCGAGGTCGGGCACCCGGTGCGGGCCTACCTGTCGGTCGAGGAGGTCGTCGGGGCGGCGCGGCGGGCCGGGGCGGATGCGGTGTATCCCGGCTACGGGTTCCTGTCGGAGAACCCGGAGCTGGCCGAGGCCTGTGCGCGGGCGGGGATCACCTTCGTCGGCCCGCCGGCGTCGGTGCTGGAGCTGACCGGGAACAAGGCGCGGGCGATCGCGGCCGCGCGGGAGGCGGGCCTGCCGGTGCTGGCCTCCACCGAGCCCAGCGCCGACCTGGACACCCTGCTGGCCGCGGCCGAGGCGCTGCCCTTCCCGGTGTTCGTCAAGGCGGTGGCCGGTGGCGGCGGGCGCGGCATGCGCCGGGTGGAGGACCCCGCCGAGCTGTCGTCGGCGGTGCAGGCGGCGATGCGGGAGGCGGAGTCGGCGTTCGGCGACCCGACGGTCTTCTGCGAGCAGGCGGTGGTCGACCCCCGCCACATCGAGGTGCAGGTCCTCGCTGACGGCGCGGGGAACGTGGTGCACCTGTTCGAGCGGGACTGCTCGGTGCAGCGGCGGCACCAGAAGGTGGTCGAGCTCGCGCCGGCCCCGAACCTGGACCCGGAGCTGCGGGAGCGGATCTGCGCCGACGCGGTCGCCTTCGCCCGCTCCATCGGCTACGTCAACGCCGGCACGGTGGAGTTCCTGCTCGACCGCGAGGGCCGGCACGTGTTCATCGAGATGAACCCGCGCATCCAGGTGGAGCACACGGTCACCGAGGAGGTCACCGACGTCGACCTGGTGCAGTCCCAGCTGCGGATCGCGGCGGGGGAGACGCTGGCCGACCTGGGGCTGGCGCAGGAGACGATCGTGCTGCGCGGTGCGGCGCTGCAGTGCCGGATCACCACCGAGGACCCGGCCAACGGGTTCCGCCCCGACACCGGCCGGATCACCGCCTACCGCTCGCCGGGCGGGGCCGGGATCCGGCTGGACGGCGGGTCCTCGCTGGGCGCGGAGGTCGGCGCGCACTTCGACTCGATGCTGGTGAAGCTGACCTGCCGCGGGCGGGACTTCGGCATCGCGGTGGCCCGGGCGCGGCGGGCGGTGGCGGAGTTCCGCATCCGCGGGGTGGCCACCAACATCCCGTTCCTGCAGGCGGTGCTCGACGACCCGGACTTCCGCGCCGGCCGGGTGACGACGTCGTTCATCGAGCAGCGGCCCGAGCTGCTCACCGCGCGCAGCTCCGCCGACCGGGGCACCAGGCTGCTGACCTACCTGGCCGACGTGACGGTGAACCGGCCGCACGGCGAGCGGCCGCACCTGCTCGACCCGCTGGAGAAGCTGCCCGCCGTCGACCTGCGCGCCACCCCGCCGGCCGGCTCCCGGCAGCGACTGGCCGAGCTGGGCCCCGAGGGCTTCGCCGCGGACCTGCGCGCGCGGACGGCGCTGGCGGTCACCGACACCACCTTCCGCGACGCCCACCAGTCGCTGCTGGCCACCCGGGTGCGCACCAAGGACCTGCTGGCCGTCGCGCCTGCCCTGGCCAGGACGATCCCCCAGCTGTTCAGCCTGGAGTGCTGGGGCGGGGCGACCTACGACGTGGCGCTGCGGTTCCTGCACGAGGACCCGTGGGACCGGCTGGCCGCGCTGCGCGAGGCGGTGCCCAACGTGTGCCTGCAGATGCTGCTGCGCGGCCGCAACACCGTCGGCTACACGCCCTACCCGGAGCAGGTGACCGACGCCTTCGTGCGGGAGGCCGCGGCCACCGGCATCGACGTCTTCCGCATCTTCGACGCGCTCAACGACGTGGCCCAGATGCGCCCGGCGATCGACGCGGTCCGGGCGACCGGGACGGCGGTGGCGGAGGTGGCGCTGTGCTACACCGGCGACCTGTCCGACCCCGGCGAGACGCTCTACACGCTGGACTACCACTTGCGGCTGGCCGAGCAGATCGTCGAGGCCGGCGCGCACGTGCTGGCGATCAAGGACATGGCCGGCCTGCTCCGCCCGCCGGCCGCCGCGACACTGGTGCGCGCGCTGCGCGAGCGGTTCGACCTGCCGGTGCACCTGCACACCCACGACACCGCCGGCGGGCAGACCGCCACCCTGCTGGCCGCGTGGTCCGCCGGGGTCGACGCCGTCGACGGCGCGGTCGCGTCCATGGCCGGCACCACCAGCCAGCCGCCGCTGTCGGCGATCGTCGCGGCCACCGACGCCACCGAGCGGGCCACCGGCCTGGACCTGGCCGCCGTCAACGACCTCGAGCCGTACTGGGAGGCGGTCCGCCGGGTCTACGCGCCCTTCGAGTCGGGGCTCGCGTCGCCGACCGGGCGGGTCTACACCCACGAGATCCCCGGCGGGCAGCTGTCCAACCTGCGCCAGCAGGCCATCGCGCTGGGGCTGGGGCAGCGGTTCGAGGAGGTGGAGGACGCCTACGCCGCCGCCGACCGGCTGCTGGGCCGGCTGGTCAAGGTCACCCCCAGCTCCAAGGTGGTCGGTGACCTCGCCCTGCAGCTGGTCGGCTCCGGCGTCAGTGTCGAGGACTTCGCCGCCGACCCGGGCAAGTACGACCTGCCCGACTCGGTGATCGGGTTCCTGCGCGGCGAGCTGGGCGACCCGCCCGGCGGCTGGCCCGAGCCGTTCCGCACCCGCGCGCTGGAGGGCCGCCGGGAGGCCCAGCCGCCCGCCGCGCTGACCGACGAGGACCTCGACGGGCTGGCCAAGGAGCCCCGCGCCACCCTCAACCGGCTGCTGTTCCCCGGCCCGACGAAGGAGTACCTGGCGCACTCCGAGCAGTACGGCGACGTCTCGGTGCTGCCCACCAAGGAGTTCCTCTACGGCCTGCGGACCGGCACCGAGCACGCCGTCGACCTCGAACCCGGGGTGCAGCTGCTCATGGGGGTGGAGGCGGTCTCCGACCCCGACGAGCGCGGCATGCGCACGGTCATGTGCACCCTCAACGGGCAGCTGCGCCCGGTGAGCGTGCGCGACCGCTCCATCGAGGCCGCGGTCAAGGCCGCCGAGAAGGCCGACCGCAGCGACCCCCGCCAGGTCGCCGCACCGTTCGCCGGCGTCGTCACCCTGTCGGTGGAGGAGGGCGACACCGTCGAGGCCGGCCAGGGCATCGCCACCATCGAGGCCATGAAGATGGAGGCCGCCATCACCGCCCCCGTCGCCGGCACCGTCACCCGCGTCGCGATCGGCGAGGTCCAGCAGGTCGAGGGCGGGGACCTGCTCGTCGTCCTCGGCTGAGCCGGCGCGGGGACTCCCAGGGGACCCCAGGGCCGTCCCAGGTCCCGTCCCGGTCCGGTGCCGAGCATCGTCGGCGTCACGACGAGAGGACGGAGAGCGCATGGCACCCGACCGGGGAGCGACGTACGAGGGGCGCCCCCTGCCGCGACCGCGAGAGGAGCTGGTCGACCAGGGGCTCGGCTTCGACGTCGGCACGCTGCTGAGCCGGCGCCGGGTGCTGGCACTGCTCGGTCTGGGCGCGGCGAGCACGGGGCTGGCCGCGTGCGGTGCGGACGGCTCGTCCGGGGGGTCGTCCTCGGCGTCGGCGGGTGGGACGACGGCGGCGGGGGAGATCCCCGAGGAGACCGCCGGCCCCTACCCGGGCGACGGCTCCAACGGGCCGGACGTGCTCGAGCAGAGCGGCATCGTCCGCAGCGACATCCGGTCCAGCTTCGGCGGGGCCACCGGGACCGCCGAGGGCGTGCCGATGACCCTGGAGCTCACCGTCTCCGACCTCGCGAACGGCGGCGTCCCGTTCGAGGGGGTGGCCGTCTACGTCTGGCACTGCACCCGCGAGGGCGGCTACTCGATGTACTCGGCCGGCGTCGAGGACCAGAACTTCCTGCGCGGCGTGCAGGTCGCCGACGCCGCCGGGACGGTGCGCTTCACCAGCATCTTCCCGGCCTGCTACAGCGGGCGGTGGCCGCACGTCCACGTCGAGGTCCACCCCGACCAGGCCTCGATCACCGACTCCACCAAGGCTCTGGCCACCTCCCAGGTCGCCCTCCCGCAGGACGTCTGCGACAGGGTGTACGCCCAGCCCGGCTACGAGGCCTCGGTGACCAACCTGGCCGAGGTGAGCCTCGACAGCGACAACGTGTTCGGCGACGACGGCGGCGCCAGCCAGCTCGGCACCGTCACCGGGGACGTGACCCGCGGGTACACCGTCACCCTCGCCGTGGGGGTGGACACCACCACGCCGCCGACCGGCGGGCAGCTCGGGGGCGACGGTGCCCCGTCCGGCGCCCCCGGTGGCGCACCGCCCGCCGGAGGACCCGGTGGAGCGCCGCCGTCCGGCGGGCCGGGCGGCTCCCCGCCGAGCTGACCCGGCGACCGGCAGGACTCGGAGCCCGCCGACCCGGGTACCCGGATCGGCGGGCTCCGCCGCACCCGGGAGGGACGATGACCACCGTTCACCTCTCCGCGCACGACTTCGCCGACGCGGTCACCGCCGAGGGCATCGTCCTGGTCGACTTCCGTGCCGCCTGGTACCGCCCCAGCCGCTCGTTCGCGCCGGTCTTCGCGGCCGCCGCCGAGCGCCATCCCGACCTGGTCTTCGCCACCGTCGACACCGAGACCGAGCGGGAGCTGGCCGCCGCGGTGGGCGTGCGCTCGGTGCCGACGCTCATGGTGTTCCGCGACGGCGTCCTGGTGTACGCCGAGCCCGGCTCGCTGCCCGCCGACTCGGTGGAGCTGCTCATCGCCACGGTCCGCGACCTCGACATGGTGGCGGTCCGGGAGCAGTTCCCCCGCGGGTGACCCACGGCCCGGGTCGACCCCGCTCGGGGAGGGCCAGGCTCACTGCCGCTCGATGACCTACGGCCGTGGTCGGCCCGCTCCGGGAGGGCCAGGCTCGCTCCCGTCCGATCCCACCGGCGTGCGGCTGCACGCCGGGCGACCGTTGGAGGACGCCATGGACGACGGAGGACGCACGGGCCTGGAGGAGCCGACGCGGGTACTGGTCCGCGGGGCGGCCCGCTACTGGTGGGTGATGCTGGTCGTCGGGGTCGCCTGGCTGCTCCTCGCCTGGGTCGTGCTGCGTGCCGACGTCGGGTCGATCGCGGCGGTCGGGGTACTGCTCGGCATCGTCTTCGTGGCGGCCGGGGTCAACGAGGCCGCGCTGGCCGGCCTGGTGTCCGGCGGCTGGAAGGTCCTGCACTACGCGCTGGGCGCCCTGTTCGTGCTGGCGGGGCTGTGGGCGTTCATCCGGCCGATCAACACGTTCTTCGCGCTGGCCTCGGTGCTCGGCCTGGTGCTGCTGTTCGCCGGGACGTTCGACATCGTCCGCGGCATCGCCTCCCGGGGGGAGACCCCGTACTGGTGGACCGGACTGGTCAGCGGGGTGGCCCTGCTGCTGCTCGCGCTCTGGGTGTCCACCGACGACCCGGCGGACACGCTCGCGCGCCGCACCTTCCTGATCCTGTTCTGGGTCGGGGTCATGGCGCTGTTCCGGGGCATCTCGTCGATCATGCTGGCCTTCACCCTGCGGCACGTGGGGCGGACCCCGGCCGGCGAGGTCCCCGGCGGAGGACCGAGCGGGATCGACATCGCCGACGTCGTCCCGCCGCAGGAGCGTCGGGAGCCGGCGGCCCGCGAGGAGGCGCCGCGGACCTGAGCGGCCGGCCGCCGGCGGTCAGCGCCCGACCAGGGTCAGGGTGAGCGTGCCGGTGCCGTCGCCGTGCTCGACGAACGTGCCGTCGCCGCGGGCTCCGCGGTGGTCGCCGGACCCGCCGGTGACCGCCAGGGTCTTCTCCGGCGGCGGCGCGTTCTCGAAGGCGTAGGTGAGGGTGCCCCGGCCGTCGAGGGTGACGACCGCGGTGCAGTTCGCCAGGCCCGAGGGATCGACCACCACGCAGCTGCCGACCTCGTGGCCGACCTCGCGGCCCTCCTGCAGCAGCCGGTCGGAGAAGACGACGACGTCCGCGGGGGAGGGGCCGGGCTGCCCCAGGTCGGTGTAGCTGAACGGGCTCAGGACGGCGTCGAAGCGCAGGGTCACCTCGTCGTCGCCCCCGCTCTCCTCGGCGCCGGCGGTGGCGCCGGGCAGCAGCAGGGCGGACGTGGCCAGGACGGAGGCGGCCAGGGCGGTGCCCAGCAGGGCGAGGGAGACGCGGCGTCGGGTCATCGGGGGCTCCTCGGGGTCGGGTGGGCCCGGCCGACTCTGCGCCGGATCCCCGGCCGCGGGCAGGGCCCTCCGTCCCTGGCCGGTACGGCACCGTTCCGTTACGGTTCCGGTCGGGTTGAGCATGCAGCCCGAGGCCTCCCGAGCGCAGGCGACGACCGGTCGACGGCTTCGCCTCGCTCCTCCGCCGAGGTGATGATGTCCCCCTCCTCTCCTTCCCCGATCGTGCGGCGTCTGCCCGGGGCGGCGACCGTCCTGGTCGAGCTGGACCCGGTCGGCGGCCGGCTGCTGCTGGCCGGGCAGCTGGACCGCCGGACGACCCACCTGCTGCACGCCGCGGTGTCGGCCCTGCTGGAGGGTGGCTGCACGCACTGGACCGTCGAGGTCAGCGACCTCACCGTGGCCGACCACGCGGCCCTCCGGGCGATCGGGGCCGCCTACCGCCGGGCCACCCGGCACGGCCGCCGGCTGACGATCCTGGGGACCTCGCCCGCGCTGCACGGTGCCCTGACCCGGCTGCGGCTCGACCGGCACGTGCTCGCGCCCGAGGACCCGGTACCCCCGCTCGCCGTCCCGGCCTGAGCCGTGGGCGCCCGCCCCCCGGAGGAGCCGGCGTGACCGACGTCGAGGTCCGCCGACCGGACGGCCTGCCGGGTGAGGAGCCCACCCCCGTCCCCGTGCTGCTGGTGATCGACTCCCTCGACGGGGGCGGCGCCGAGCGGTACGTGGTCGACCTGGCGATCGCCCTGCGGCGCCGCGGGTGGCCGGTGGAGGTGGCCTGCTCGATCGGTGGGGTGCGTTCCGCCGCTCTCCAGCAGACCGGCGTGCCGGTGTCGGTGCTGGTCGGCGAGCTGGTGAAGCGGCGGGTGAGCGGGCCCTACTGCCGGGCGCTGCGCCGCCTGGTCCTGGAGCGCCGGCCCGCCGTCGTCCACGCCCACCTGTTCGCCAGCGCCGCCGCCGCCGTGCGGGCCACCCGGGGGCTGGGGATCCCCGTCGCGCTCACCGAGCACACCGAGGCGCCCTGGCGCGGGGTGTCGGACCGGGCGGTCAGCCGGTGGGTCTACCGGCGCGCCGACCACGTCCTGGCCGTGTCCTCGGCCATCCGCGACCTGCTGGTCGACGGGTTCGGTGTCCCTGCCGACCGGGTCGAGGTGGCACTGCCGGCCACCACCACCCGGCTCCCCGGCCGGCCGCCCGCCCGGCCGGCGGCCCCGGTCGTCGGGGTGGTGGGCCGGCTGGTCCCGGAGAAGGGGGTGGACGTCTTCCTGCGGGCGGCGTCCCGGGTGCGGGCCGTCGTCCCGTGGGCCCGGTTCGTCGTGGTCGGGGACGGCCCCCTGCGGGCGGACCTGCAGGCCCGGGCCACCGCCCCCGGTCTCGACGGCGCGGTCGAGTTCACCGGCTACCGGGACGACGCCCCGACGGTCATCGCGGGCCTCGACGTCCTCGTCGTGCCGTCGCGCTCGGAGGGGTCACCGCTGGTCGTCTGCGAGGCGATGGCCGCCGGGGTCCCCGTCGTCGCCACCCGCGTGGGTGGGCTGCCCGACCTGGTCGAGGACCGGGGGAGCGGGTTCCTGGTCGCGCCCGGGGACGACGAGGGGATAGCCCGGGCCGTCGTCTCCCTGCTGCTCGACCCCGGCACCGCCCGGCGCATGGGGCAGCGCGGCCGCGAGCTCGCGGCCTGCTGGTCCCACGCACGGCTGGTCGACCGGGTGGCCGCGGTCTACGCGGGGCTCGCCCGGCGCGCGCCCGGGCCGCTCGCCCGCTGACCCGGCGCGTCCGCGGTCCCGGCTCCCGGCCGGGGACCACCGCACGGTGCTCCTGGTCACAGGCGCAGAGTCGGGGCATGGACCCGCGACCGGCCGCCGAGGGACACCGGGCCGGCGAACAGGGGTTCCGCCGTGCGTCGCTGGCCATCTTCCTGGCCGGCATCGCGGTGTTCGCCATGCTCTACCTGCCGCAGGTCCTGCTCCCCGAGCTCGCGCGCGTCTTCGGCCGCTCGTCGGCGGCCTCGACGCTGGCCGTCTCGGTCGCGACCGCCGGCCTCGCCGCCGGGCTCCTCGTGCTCGGCCCGGTGTCCGACCGCCGCGGGAGGACGGCGATCCTGCACGGCAGCCTGGCCGCCGCCGCGGTGCTGGGGGCGCTGGTCGCCGTGGCGCCGTCCTGGCCGGTGCTGCTCGTGCTGCGTGCGCTGCAGGGCTTCGCGCTGGCCGGCCTGCCCGCCGTGGCGGCGGCCTACCTGCGCGAGGAGCTGCACGCCTCGGTGAGCGCGCGGGCGATCGGGCTGTTCGTCAGCGGCAACGCCATCGGCGGGCTGACCGGCCGGCTGCTCGGCGGTCTGCTCGTCGACGTCGGGGGGTGGCGGGCGGCGGCCGGCGGCATCGCCCTGCTCGGGGTCGCCTGCGCGGTGGCCGTCCGGCTGATGCTGCCGCCGTCCCGCCGGTTCGTGCGGGTGCCGCGGCAGGTGCCGGTGCTGCGCCAGCTGGCCGCGGGGTTCACCGACCCGGTGCTGCTGGGCCTCTACGGCCTCGCGGCGCTGCTCATGGGCGCGTTCGTGGCCGTCTACAACGCGGCGACCTTCCGGCTGGAGTCCCCGCCGTACGCGCTGACGCCCGCGGTCGCCGGCCTGGTCTTCCTCGCCTACCTGCTCGGGTCGGCCAGCTCCGCGGTCGGCGGTGAGCTGGCCGGCCGCTTCGGACGGCGGCCGGTGGTCCCGGTCGCGGTGGCGGTCATGGCCGGCGGGGTGGCGCTGACCCTGGCCGCGCCGCTGGCGTGGTTCGTCGCCGGGATGTGCGTGCTCACCGTCGGCTTCTTCGCCGCGCACGGCGTGGCCAGTGGCTGGGTGGCGCTGCGGGCGGCGTCGGGCGGCCGCGCGGTCGGGCAGGCCGCCTCGCTGTACTCGTTCTGGTACTACGTCGGCTCGTCGGTGGGGGGCACGCTGGCCGGGCTCGCCTGGGACGGCGGCCGCTGGCCGGCCGTGGTGCTGCTCGCCGGGGGCCTGACCGTCGCCGCACTCGTCCTCTCCGTCGTCCTCGGCCGCACCGCGACCCTGCCGCCCGGCCCGGACCCTCGTTGACCGAGGGCCCTGGCCGGACCGGCCGCGCCGCGGCGAGCATGGCCGCGTGCCCTTCGACGTCGAGCGGTTGCTGCGGCTGTGGACCGACCCGCTGCCGGACGGCGGTGCCGCCGTCGCGGCCTTCCGGGAGCTCTACGCCGACCCGGTGCGGGTCAACGGGACGCCGATCGCCGTGTCCGACCTCGTCGCCCGGGCCCGGGCCGTGCAGGCGGTCTTCGAGCGGCTGGAGCGCGAGGTGGTCGCGGTCGTGGACGCCGGCGAGCGGGTCGCCGTCGCCTTCCGGATGCGCGGCCGCCAGGTCGGGCCGTGGACGACCGCCGCGGGCTCGCTGGACCCGACCGGCCGCGAGCTGGTGCTCCGTGTGATCGACGTGCTGACGCTCTCCGACGGCCGGATCACCGACATCGTCATGGTGGCCGACGAGCTCGGGGCGCTGACCGCCCTGGAGGCCGTCCGGCTCGTACCGCCGTCCTGACGCTCCGGCGCCGGGGACGTGCCCGGCGCCGGAGCCGGCGGTCAGCCGCGGACGGCGGGGGACCGCTCCTCATCGGCCGCGTCCCGGGCACGCAGGCCGGCGCTCTCCCCGTCGTCGGAGTGGGTGTCGTCGGGGCGGCCGTCGTCGGGGCGGGCGGACCCGTGCAGCGACGGGTCCTCGACGGCCTCGCCGCGGGCCACCATCCCGGCCACGTCCGACAGCGGGATCTCCTTGAGCAGCAGTGCGAGCACCAGCGCGATGGCGAAGGCCGGCAGCAGGTAGCCGAACACCGGGGCGAGGGCGTCGGCGTAGGAGTCCACGATCGCGGTGCGCAGCGGTTCACCGGCCGCCTGCACCGCCTGCGGGACCAGGCTGTCGGGCGAGGTGATGCCCGCCGCGACCGCCTGGTCGGCGTTGGCCTGCAGCGCGCCGCCGAGGTTGTCGGCGAGCCGGCTGGTGAAGATCGTGCCGAAGATCGCCACGCCGAGGGTGGCGCCGACCTCGCGGAAGTAGTTGTTGGTCGCGGTCGCCGAGCCCAGGTCCGCCGGCGGGACGGCGTTCTGCGCCACCAGCACCACGATCTGCATGATCAGGCCCAGGCCCAGGCCGACGACGAACAGCATCGCGCAGACGGTGACCAGCGAGGTCTCACCCGACAGGCTGGTCATCCACACCATCGCCGCCGCCACGATCAGCACGCCGGCGACCGGGAAGGCCTTGTACCGGCCGGTCTTCGTGGTCGCGATGCCCGAGCCGATGACGGTGATGAACAGGCCACCCATCATCGGCAGCATCAGCAGGCCGGAGCTGGCCGCCGAGGTCCCCGAGGCCATCTGCAGGAAGGTCGGCATGAAGGCGATCGCCGAGAACATGCCCAGGCCGACGGCGGCGCCCAGCGCCGTGGTGACGACGAAGGTGCCGTTGCGGAACAGGGACATCGGGATGATCGGCTGCACGGCCCGGTGCTCGACCAGCACGAAGGCGGCGGCCGACGCGACGAACGCCGCCATGAGTGCCAGCGTCCACGGGTCGGTCCAGCCCCAGTCGCCGCCGAAGTCGGTGAAGAAGACCAGCGAGGTGGTCGCGGCCGACAGGGTGACGATGCCGGCGTAGTCGACCGGCTCGGAGTTCCTCTTCCGCGGCAGGGTCAGCGCGAACCAGCCGATGACCAGTGCCGCCACGCCGACCGGCACGTTGATCCAGAAGCACCACTGCCAGCCGAGGCTGGCCGAGTCGGTCAGCCAGCCGCCGACCAGCGGCCCGCCCACGGCGGACAGGCCGAAGATGGCGCCCAGCGGGCCCATGTACTTGCCGCGCTCCCGGGCGGGGACGACGTCGGCGATGATCGCCTGGCTCAGGATCATCATCCCGCCGCCGCCGAGGCCCTGGACCCCGCGCCAGACGACGAACCAGGTGAAGTCCGGCGACAGGGCCGCACCCACGCTCGCGACGGTGAACAGGCCGATGGCCAGGAGGAACAGGGTGCGCCGACCCCAGAGGTCGCCGAACTTGCCGTAGACGGGCATGACCAGGGTGCTGGCCAGCAGGTAGGCCGTGGTCACCCACGCCATGTGCGAGACGCCGCCGAGGTCACCGACGATCGTGGGCATCGCGGTGGAGACGATCGTCTGGTCGAGGCTCGAGACGAGCATGCCGGCGACCAGCGCCGAGAAGATGAGGTTGACCCGGCGGCGGGTCAGGACGATCGGTGCCGGGTCGGTGGTCGGGGTGGTCAACGTGCTCCCTGGTCCGGTGCTGGTGCCGAGTCCGTCGGCGCGGTGGAGAGGGCGGCGAGGAAGGCGGTCCTCGTCGCCTGGAGGACGTCGTGCAGCGGGGTGCCGTCGTCGGCGTCGAACCAGGAGCGGGCCGCCGTCCGCACGAGGGCCTGGGCGGCGGCCGCCGTCGCCGAGCAGCCGGTGTCGGGCGCAGGCAGACCGCGCCGGTCGGCGAGCAGGCCGGCGATCTCCTGCTCGAGGGAGACCTCGCGGGCCAGGTGGGCGGCCAGCAGTCGCGGCTCCCGTTCCGCGAGGGCGATGACCGTCTGCAGGCCGGCCCGGCCGACCTCGTCGAACTGCGCCGACGGGTCGAGCAGGTCCAGGAGGTCGGTCAGCAGGTCGCCGGTGGGACCGCCGGCGACGAAGGCGGCCCGGCTCTCCGGCGTCCCTACCTGCGGCCGCGGGCCGAGGACGGCCTGCTCCTTGGACTCGAAGTAGTTGAAGAAGGTGCGCAGCGAGACCCCCGCGCGGCCGCAGACCTGCTCGACCGTCACGCCGTCCAGGCCGTGCGCGAGCACCAGTTCCTGGGCCGCCTCGGTCAGCCGCCGCCGGGTGTCGGCCTTCTTCCGCTCCCGCAGACCCCCATCGACATGCACGTCGTGCAGTTTTGCACCCCGTGCAGGAAATGGCCCGGACCTGTGCCCGACGGCACAGGCCCGGCGCTCAGTCCTCCAGAATCCACACCGCGCTGTTCGGCGGGAGGACGACGCCGCCCCCCGACTGCCGGACGCGGGTGGTCGAGGCCAGCAGCACGGTGCCCGGGCAGGCGGCGATCGTCGTCTCGGCGCCCATGTTGACCACGCACCGGACGGTCTCGCCGGACCCGGTGCTGCGCACGGTGAGCACCTCGCCCTGCGTGTCCACCGTCGCGGCGCCGGAGCCGAACGCCGGGTGCGCCTTCCGGAGCGCCAGCGCCCGCCGGTACAGCGTGAGTGCCGAGCCGCCCTGGCCGGCCTGCAGGGACACCGCGTACCGGCGCCAGTCGCGGGGGATCGGCAGCCACGGCTCGGCTGCGGTCGAGTCGGCGGAGAAGCCGACCCCGGGCGTCGGGTTCCAGGGCATCGGCACGCGGCAGCCGTCGCGGCCGGCCCGGGCGCCGCCGCTGCGCAGGAAGATCGGGTCGCGCTTGGCCTCGTCGGGGACGACCGCCTGCGGCAGGCCGAGCTCGTCCCCCGCGTAGAGGTAGGCCGAGCCCGGCAGGGCCAGCAGCAGCAGGGCCGCCGCGCGGGCGCGGGCGCGGCCGACCGTCCCGCCGCCGAAGCGGGTGACCTGGCGGTCCTTGTCGTGGTTGCCGAGGACCCAGGAGACCGGGGCGCCCACCCCGCCGAAGGCGTCCAGCGCGGAGGAGATGGCCTCGGCGAACGACGCGGTGTCCCACGACGACTTGAGCAGCCGGAAGGACAGCGACTGGTGCATCTCGTCGGGCCGCGAGTAGAGCGCCACCTGCTCGAGGTCGGCGAGGCACACCTCGCCGACGAGCATGGTGTCCGGGTACCCGTCGCAGATGGCCCGCCAGCGCCGCCAGACGTCGTGCACCTCGGGCTGGTTCCACGTCATGGCCTGCTCGGGCCCGTGGCCGAAGAGGGTGGGGGAGTAGGCGCCCGGGTTGTCCCGCAGCTGCGCGTCCTTGAACAGGCCGTAGGCGACGTCCACCCGGAAGCCGCTGACCCCCCGGTCCAGCCAGAACCGCAGGGTCTCCTCGAAGTCGGCGGCGACGGCGGGGTCGCGCCAGTTGAGGTCGGGCTGCTCGGGGGCGAACAGGTGCAGGTACCACCGCCCGTCCGGGGTGCGCGACCACGCCGGCCCGCCGAAGAGCGACTGCCAGTTGTTCGGCGGCTCCTCCGACGGCGGCGCGAAGTGGTAGCGCCCGGCCTCGGGGCACGTCGGGTCGGCGAGCGCGGCCTGGAACCACGGGTGCTGGTCGGAGGTGTGGTTGGGGACGACGTCGAGCACCACGCGCAGCCCCAGCCGGCGGGCGTCGGCGACCACGGCCTCGAGGTCGGACACGTCGCCGTAGTCGGGGTCCACCGCGCGGTAGTCGACGACGTCGTAGCCGCCGTCCGCGCCGCCGGAGGGGTAGTGCGGGTTGATCCAGACGGCGTCGACGCCGAGCCACGCCAGGTAGGGCAGCCGCTGCCGCAGGCCACGCAGGTCGCCGATCCCGTCGCCGTCACTGTCGGCGAAGGAGCGCAGGTACACCTGGTAGACGACCGCGTCCCGCCACCAGGGGGCCGAGGCCGTGGCGGGAGCGACCCGGCGCTGGGTCGCGGTCCTCGCGAGAGAGAGGCGGCGTGCCATGCCGTCACTATCGGCGGACGCTCGCTCACAACTGTGTGACAGGTCCCACGAATGACCCGGAGGGGTTGGGCAGAACTCGCCAACCGCCCAGGTCGGCTGTCACCCGTGTGGCAGGCGTGACCGACGGGTTCGGGAGACCTCACCCGACAGGGCGGCTCGGCGGCGTGCGGGCCCGCCGGCTGGGTACCGGACGGACCGGAGCCCGGACACCCGACCGACGGAGGACGAGCGATGCAGCGGGATCCCCGGCCCGGTGAGGACGACGTCGACCGCGACGACGCCGAGGCACTGACGCGGGCGGAGGGCGGCGGGGACAGCCACGCCCCGGACGCCGTCGGCACGACGGGGACCGGTGAGGCCGGCGGCTTCGTCGGGCGCGTCGCGGGCGGCGACGACCCCGGGGACGCCGGCGAGAGCGGCGCGGAGCGGCGGGCGGCCGCGGGGGAGGGCTGATCACTCCTGAGGGCGTCGGTCACTCATGCGGGCGTCGGCGGATCTTCGACCCCAGCCAGGTGAGCGGGTCGTACTTCCGGTCCACCACCCGCTCCTTGAGCGGGATGATGCCGTTGTCGGTGAGGTGGATGCCCTCCGGGCAGACCTCGCTGCAGCACTTGGTGATGTTGCAGTAGCCGAGCCCGAACTCCTCCTGCGCGGCGTCGCGGCGGTCCCGCACATCCAGCGGGTGCATGTCCAGCTCGGCCAGCCGGATGAGGAACCGCGGCCCGGCGAAGGCCCGCTTGTTCTCCTCGTGGTCGCGGATGACGTGGCAGGTGTCCTGGCAGAGCCAGCACTCGATGCACTTGCGGAACTCCTGGGGCCGTTCGACGTCCACCTGCTGCATGCGGTGGTTGCCGTCGGGGTCCCGCGGCCGGGGGGTGAACGCCGGGATCTGCGCGGCCTTCTCGTAGTTGTACGAGACGTCGGTGACCAGGTCGCGGATCACCGGGAAGGTCCGCAGCGGGGTGACGGTGACCGTCTCGTCCTCGGCGAAGGTGCTCATGCGGGTCAGGCACATCAGCCGCGGCCGGCCGTTGACCTCCGCGCTGCAGGACCCGCACTTGCCGGCCTTGCAGTTCCACCGGACGGCGAGGTCCCCGGCCTGGGTCTGCTGCAGCCGGTGGATGACGTCGAGCACCACCTCGCCCTCGTTGACCGGGACGGTGAACGTCTCCAGGTCGCCGCCGGAGGCGTCGCCGCGCCAGACCCGGAAGGTGGCGTCGTAGCTGCGACCGCTCGCGGCCGCGGGCTCCTCGGCCGCGTCGGTCGCGCTGGCCGGCCCGTCCACGAGGTCGGTCACGGCTGCTCCTCGAAGATCTCGGCGAGTTCGGGCGGCATCTCCGGCAGGGGCTGGCGGGCCACGCTCACCCCGCCGTCCGGCGCCCGGGTGCAGACCAGGTTGATCCGTGCCCACTCGGCGTCCGCGGCGGGGAAGTCGTCGCGGGTGTGCCCGCCGCGGCTCTCCTCGCGGGCCAGGGCGGCGCGGGCGATGCACTCGCTGACCACCAGCATGTGCGGGAGGTCCAGGGCCAGGTGCCACCCGGGGTTGTACTGGCGGTGCCCCTCGACGGAGAGCGCGTCCACCCGCCGCGCGAGGTCGGCGATCCGGTCCAGCGCCCGCTCCATCTCCGGCGCGGTGCGGATGATGCCGACCAGGTCGTGCATCGTCTGCTGCAGGTCCAACTGCACCGTGTACGGGTTCTCCCCGCCCTCCCGCTCGAACGGTGCGAGCGCCGCGCGGGCCGCGTCGGCGAGCGCCTCGTCGGCCAGCTCGACCAGGCCGGCCCGCTTGTGGGCGTGCTCGGCGGCGGCCACGCCGGCGCGCCGGCCGAACACCAGCAGGTCCGACAACGAGTTGCCGCCCAGCCGGTTCGAGCCGTGCATCCCGCCGGCGACCTCACCGGCCGCGAACAGCCCGGGCACCCGGGCTGCGGCGGTGTCCGGGTCGACCTCCACCCCGCCCATGACGTAGTGGCAGGTGGGTCCCACCTCCATCGCCTCGGCGGTGATGTCGACGTCGGCCAGCTCCTTGAACTGGTGGTACATCGACGGCAGCCGCCTGCGGACGTACTCGGCGGGGCGGCGCGAGGCGATGTCGAGGAAGACGCCGCCGTGCGGGGACCCGCGGCCGGCCTTCACCTCGCTGTTGATCGCGCGGGCCACCTCGTCGCGGGGCAGCAGCTCGGGTGGACGGCGGTTGTTCTTCTTGTCGTCGTACCAGCGGTCGGCCTCGTCCTCGGTCTCCGCGGTCTCCTTGCGGAAGAAGTCCGGGATGTAGTCGAACATGAAGCGGTTGCCCGACGAGTTCTTCAGCACGCCGCCGTCGCCGCGGACGCTCTCGGTGACCAGGATCCCGCGCACCGACGGCGGCCAGACCATCCCGGTGGGGTGGAACTGGACGAACTCCATGTTCACCAGCGAGGCACCCGCCTGCAGTGCCAGGGAGTGGCCGTCGCCGGTGTACTCCCAGGAGTTGGAGGTGACCTTGTAGGCCTTGCCGATCCCGCCCGTGGCCAGGACGACCGAGGGTGCCTGCCAGGCGACGAAGCGGCCCGACTCGCGCCAGTAGCCGAAGGCGCCGGTGACCCCCTCGCTGTCGGTCAGCAGGCGGGTGACGGTGCACTCCATGTAGACGTCGATGCCGAGGGCGACGGTGCGCTGCTGGAGGGTGCGGATGAGCTCGAGGCCGGTGCGGTCGCCGACGTGGGCCAGGCGGGCGAACCGGTGCCCGCCGAAGTCGCGCTGGCTGATCAGCCCGTCGGGGGTCCGGTCGAACAGGGCGCCCCAGTCCTCCAGCTCGTGGACGCGGTCGGGCGCCTCCTGCGCGTGCAGCTGGGCCATGCGCCAGTGGTTGAGCATCTTCCCGCCGCGCATGGTGTCCCGGAAGTGCACCCGCCAGTTGTCGTCGGGCCAGGCGTTGCCCATCGCCGCGGCGATGCCGCCCTCCGCCATGACCGTGTGCGCCTTGCCCAGCAGGGACTTGCAGACCACGGCGGTCCGCGCGCCCTCCTCGTGGGCGGCGATGGCGGCCCGCAGGCCCGCTCCGCCGGCGCCCACGACGACGACGTCGTAGTCGTGCCGTTCGAGCTCCACCATCAGAAGAACCTCAGATCCGAGATCGTGCCGGTGGCCAGGAGGAAGACGTAGAAGTCGGCGAAGGCGACGCCGAACAGCGAGATCCACGCGTACTTCATGTGGTTGGCGTTGAGCCGCGAGACCAGCGTCCAGGCGCGGTAGCGCAGCGGGTGCCGGGAGAAGGAGTTCAGCCGCCCGCCGACGATGTGCCGGCAGGAGTGGCAGGACAGCGAGTACAGCCACAGCAGGGCCGCGTTGGCCAGCAGCACCAGGGTGCCCAGCCCCATGTGCCCCCAGGCGCCGGTCTCGTCCCGGAAGGCCAGGACGGCGTCGTAGGTGAGGACCACGTTGAACAGCAGCCCCAGGTAGAAGAAGTACCGGTGCAGGTTCTGGCCGAGCAGGGGCAGCCGGGTCTCGCCGGTGTAGCGCTTGTGCGGCTCGGCGACCGCGCAGGCCGGTGGGGAGAGCCAGAAGGAGCGGTAGTAGGCCTTCCGGTAGTAGTAGCAGGTCAGCCGGAAGCCCAGCGGCACGACCAGGATGTAGATCGCCGGTGAGATCCACGACGGCCCGGTGAACAGCTCCGGGAACGTGCTGCCCTCGCACCCGGTGGTGATGCACGGGGAGTAGAAGGGCGAGATGTAGGGCTCGCTGAAGTAGTAGGCGTTCTGGAAGGCGCGGAACGTCGAGTAGACGACGAACAGCACCAGCGCGACGACGGTGATCGCCGGCTGCAGCCACCAGCGGTCGGTGCGCAGCGTCCGGGCCGCGATCGCCGCCCGGCGCGGGGCCGGCCCGCCGTTGCCGTGTCCCGGGCTGACCGCCCCGGAGCCGCGGGGCGCGGTGGCGGTCACGACGCCGTGCGGTCCGGTCCGGTGCCCACTCGTGCGGTGGCGCGCCTGCGCGCCGCGACCTCGAACTGCTCCAGGGACATCGCTGCCTCCAGGTGCTGCTGGCCCGCCGGCCCGGCGGTGGAGCGCAGTCGACCACGGACGCGGAGTCCGGGGGAAGGGCTTTGTCGGCGTCCGCCGCGTCCGTGCCGGCGCTCAGCCCAGGTTCCGCCAGGTCCGGCCGTGCCGGGTCATCAGCGCGGCGGCCTCCGGCGGACCCCAGGTGGCCGCCTGGTACAGCGGGATCGGCTGCTGGTCGGCCTCCCAGCAGCGCAGCACCGGGTCGACGATCCGCCACGACCGGCCCACCTCGTCGGCCCGCGTGAACAGCGTGGGGTCACCGATCAGGGCGTCGAGGATGACCCGCTCGTAGGCGTCCGGGGACTGCTCCTCGAAGCTCTCGTAGGAGAAGTCCATGGAGGCCTTCTGCACCCGGAACGCGTGCCCGGGGACCTTCGCGCCGAACCGGAGGCTGAGCCCCTCGTCCGGCTGGACGCGGACGACCAGGGCGTCGGGTTCGAGGTGGGTGGCGGTCCCCGGGAAGAGCGGCAGCTGCGGGGGACGGCGGAACTCCATGGCCACCTCGGTCACCCGTGCGGGCAGCCGCTTGCCGGTCCGCACGAAGACCGGCACGCCCGTCCACCGCCAGTTGTCGATGTCCAGCCGCAGGGCCACGAACGTCTCGGTCGAGCTGAGCGGGTCGACCCCGGGCTCGTCCCGGTAGCCCGGCATGAGCTCCTCGCGGGTGCCGCCGCGCGTGTACTGGCCGCGCACCGCGTTGGCGGCGACGTCCGCCGGGTCGTCCAGCGGGCGGATCGCGCGCAGCAGCTTCACCTTCTCGTCCCGGATCGCCTCCGCGTGGAACGACGTGGGGGGTTCCATGAGGAACAGCGAGAGCACCTGGAGGACGTGGTTCTGCACGATGTCGCGCATCGCCCCCGCCGTCTCGTAGAAGCCGCCGCGGGAGCCGACGCCGATCGTCTCGGCGACGGTGATCTGCACGTCGTCGACCCAGTTCCGGTTCCAGATCGGCTCGAACACGGAGTTGGCGAACCTCAGGGCGAGCAGGTTCTGCACCGTCTCCTTGGCCAGGTAGTGGTCGATCCGGAAGACCTGCTCCTCGTCGAACGCCGATGTCAGGTCCGTGTAGAGCGCCCGGGCGCTGTCCTCGTCCCAGCCGAAGGGCTTCTCGATCACCGCCCGGACGAAGCAGCCGTCCGTGGGCCGGCTCAACCCCGCCTCCCCCAGGCTCACCGCGATCAGGCCGAACAGCCGCGGCGGCGTGGCGAAGTAGTACATCCGGTTACCGGCGGTCCCCAGGTCGCGGTCGCACTCGGCCAGGACCTCCGACAGCCGGGCGTACGTCGCGGGGTCGTCGTACCCGCCGGCGACGTACCGGGCCGCCGCGGTGAGCTCCTGCCAGCGACCGTTGCCCTCGCCGCGGGCCCGCTCCCGGCAGTAGCCGCGGAACTCGTCGTCGCCCATCGGCGTCCGGGCGACACCGACGAGGGCGACCTCGCGGGGGAGTGCGCCGTACCCTGCCAGCGCCTCGACGGCCGGCAGCAGCTTCCGCGCGGTCAGATCCCCCGAGGCGCCGAAGATGACCAGTGCGCAGGGCGGCGAGCGCCGGTCGGGTTCGGTCGTCATGGGTCGGGCACCCCTCCCCGCAGGGCCGGCGGGGACGGTGCCCGTCGCGCCGGGATGGGCCGTTTCTACTCCCGCTGCAGGCGGTGCGGAAGGACGGCGGGTTGCCGGTGCCGCGATGCGGGAACCTGGTCGGCATGGCAACCCCGCCCGGAAGGCCGTTCCTGCTGCTGGCCTCACGGGCCGAGGACGTCGCCGCGGACGAGGAGTACGCGGCGTTCCTGCGCCTGACGGGGCTGGCCGAGGGGCAGCTGCGCCGGATCCGCCTGGAGGCCGGTCCGCTGCCGGAGCTCGACCTCGACGACTACTCGGGGATCCTCCTCGGCGGGGGGCCGTTCAACTCCAGCGACCCGGCCGAGGAGAAGTCCGCCGTCCAGCGCCGGGTCGAGGCCGAGCTCTCCGCCCTGCTCGACCGGGTCGTCGCCCGGGACTTCCCCTTCCTGGGTGCCTGCTACGGCGTCGGGACGCTCGGCGTGCACCAGGGCGGCGTGGTCGACCGGACCTTCGGCGAGCCGATCTCCTGCGTGCCGATCGAGCTCACCCCCGCAGGCCGGACGGACCCGCTGCTGGCCGGCGTGCCCGACGTCTTCGACGCGCTCGTGGGGCACAAGGAGGCCTGCCGGGTGCTGCCGCCGTCCGCGGTGCTGCTGGCCACCTCGCCGGGCTGCCCGGTCCAGATGTTCCGGGTCGGGCGCAACGTGTACGCCACGCAGTTCCACCCCGAGCTCGACGTCCCCGGCATCGTCACGCGGGTGCGGGTCTACCAGCACGCCGGCTACTTCCCGCCCGACGAGATGCAGCAGCTCATCGCCCGCCTCGAGCTGGCCGTGGTGAGCGCGCCGGGGCTGGTGCTGGCCAACTTCGTCGCCCGGTACGCCTGAGAACACCCCGGGCAGCCCCCGCGGGACGCGCCGCGCGGTGTCGTCGCCGACCTCGCCGTACACCGCGAGGACGGCACCCATCCGGCGGGGTCGGGGCGGTCCTGTGAGCCGGGCCACACGGGCCTCCAGCGACCTCCATCCCGGCGTCCAGCAGACGTCCAGCCGCCCGGCTCACCGTGGGGTCATGACGACCGCGACCGCCCGGCGGCTGTCGCTGCGTGCCCGGCTGCTGGCCGTCTTCCTCGTGCCACTCGCGCTGGTCCTGGCCGTGGTCGGCGTCGCGGCCACCACCGCGCTGCACGACCAGATGCTCGACCGGGTCGACACCGGGTTGGCGGCGGCCGTCGAGCGCTCCGCCCACGCCGATGCCGGTGGCCGCCCCGGCGGGGACGACGTCGGCCCGGACTTCCTCGCCACGCCGGGGCAGGGGGACGGCACGCTGGGCGCACGGGTCGAGGACGGCGTCGTGACCGAGGCCGCGGTCATCACCGCCAGCGGCGAGGGCCGGCCCGTCACCGCCGCGCAGGCGGTGGTCCTCGCGGACGTGACGCCCGACGGCGTGCCGCGCACCGTCGACCTCGGCGGCGGGCTGGGGCAGTACCGGGTGGTCGCGACCGCGGGTGCCGGCGGGGACGTGCTGGTCACCGGCCTGCCCCTCGCGGCGACCCGCGACGCGCTGCTCCGGCTGGTCGGTGTCGAGGTGGCCGCGGGCCTGCTCGGCATGCTGGCCGCCGCGGGCGCGGGCTTCCTCGTCATCGGCCGCACCCTCCGGCCGCTGCACCGGGTGGCCGCGACCGCCGGCCGGGTGGCCGAGCTGCCGCTGTCCAGCGGCGAGGTGCGGCTGGCCGAGCGGGTGCCCCCCGCCGACACCGACCCGCACACGGAGGTGGGCCGGGTGGGGGCGGCCCTCAACCGGCTGCTCGACCACGTCGAGGAGTCGCTGGCGGCCCGGCAGGCCTCCGAGACACAGGTCCGGCAGTTCGTCGCCGACGCCAGCCACGAGCTGCGGACGCCGGTGACCTCGATCCGGGGGTACGCCGAGCTGGTGCGCCGCAGCGGCAGCGCGGTCCCCGACGACGTCGCCCAGGCGCTGCGCCGGGTCGAGTCCGAGGCGGAGCGGATGTCGGTGCTGGTCAACGACCTGCTCCTGCTCGCCCGGCTGGACGCCGGCCGCGAGCTCGCCAGCGAGCAGGTAGACCTGACCGCGCTGGTCATGGACACCGTCAGCGACGCGCACGCCGCCGGCCCCGCGCACCGCTGGCGGGTCGACCTGCCCGCCACCGCCGTCCTCGTGCCCGGGGACGACAGCCGTCTCCACCAGGTGCTGGCCAACCTGCTGGCCAACGTCCGCACCCACACCCCGCCCGGGACGACCGCCGTCACGCGGCTGCGGGTGGAGGACGGCGAGGCGGTGCTCCAGGTCGTGGACGACGGGCCGGGGATCCCTGCGGACCTGCTCGGCTCGGTCTTCGAGCGGTTCGCCCGTGGCGACTCGTCGCGATCACGCACCGCGGGCAGCACCGGCCTCGGCCTGGCCATCGTCCGCGCGGTCGTCACCGGTCACGGCGGATCGGTCTCCGTGCACAGCGAGCCCGGCCGGACGGCGTTCACGGTCCGGCTGCCGCACGCCGGCGTCGCCCAGCCCGACCTCGACCCCGACCTGGACGCCGCCTCCCTCTGACGGTCGACCCCGGCACCGTCCCGGAGCAGACTGCGGGCACGCAGGGGGCGGTCCCCGCGAGCACCGGCGCACGGGACGGGAGGCGCGATGGCCCGAGCGCCGGTCGCTCCGGAGGGCGGCCTGCGGATGGGGACGCCGCAGGCCCGCTGGGTCCTGCTGACGACGGTGCTCGGCTCGGGCCTGGCGCTGCTGGACGCGACCGTCGTCAACGTGGCCCTGGAGCGGATCGGCGACGACCTCGACGCCGGCTTCTCCGGGCTGCAGTGGACCGTCAACGCCTACACCCTCACCCTCGCCTCGCTCATCCTCCTCGGTGGGTCGCTGGGCGACCGGTTCGGCCGGCGGCGGGTGTTCGTCGTCGGGGTCGTCTGGTTCGCCGCCGCCTCGCTGCTGTGCGGACTGGCGCCGGACGTGCCCACGCTGGTCGCCGCCCGCGCCCTGCAGGGGGTCGGCGGAGCGCTCCTGACGCCGGGCAGCCTGGCGATCATCTCGGCGTCCTTCCACGGGACCGACCGCGCCGCCGCGGTCGGCGCGTGGTCGGGGCTGGGCGGGGTCGCCGGGGCGCTGGGGCCCTTCGTCGGCGGCTGGCTGGTCGAGTGGAGCTGGCGCGCGGTCTTCCTCGTCAACCTGCCGCTGGCCGTGGTCATCGTGGTGGTGGCCGCCCGGCACGTGCCCGAGACGCGTGACCCCGAGGCCGCGCCGCGGCTGGACTGGGTCGGGACGGCGCTGGTCGCGCTGGGCCTGGGCTGCCTGACCTACGGGCTGACCGCGGCCGGGGAGCCGGGCGGCGCGGCCGCGGACCTCGCCTGGGGCGCTGCCGGCGTCCTCGCGCTGGCCGCCTTCGCGCTGGTGCAGCGGCGCACGCCGGCTCCGCTGGTGCCACCGGTGCTGTTCGGGAACGCGCAGTTCACCGCCGCCAACGCCGTCACGCTGCTGGTCTACGCCGCACTCGGCGCGCTGTGGGTCCTGCTGGTGCTCCAGCTGCAGGTCGCCTCGGGGTTCTCCCCGTTGCTGGCGGGGAGCGCCCTGCTGCCGGTGACCGTGCTGATGCTGCTGTTCTCCGCGCGGGTCGGCGCCCTGGCCCAGCGGATCGGACCGCGCGCGCTCATGACGGCCGGCCCGCTGGTCTCCGCCGCCGGGGTGCTGCTGATGCTGCGGATCGGCCCCGGTGCCTCGTACGTCACCGACGTGCTGCCGGCGACGGTGCTGTTCGGGGCCGGCCTCACCTTGCTGGTGGCGCCGCTGACCGCGACGGTGCTCGACGCGGCCGCCGACCGGTTCGCCGGCGTCGCCTCGGGGGTGAACAACGCCGTCGCCCGCGCCGCCGGCCTGCTCGCGGTCGCGGTCGTGCCGGTCGTGGCCGGGATCAGCGGCGCGGACTACACCGACGCGGCGGCGTTCACCGCCGGCTTCCGGACGGCGCTGCTGGTCTGCGCCGGACTGCTGCTCGCCGGCGCCGTCGTGTCCGCCGCGTGGATCCGCCGTCCACTCGGCGCGGAACAGGAGCACGCCCACCTGCGGTTGGCGGAGTGTCCGCACTGCGGCGTGGCCGCGCCCCAGCTGTGCCCGGCCGCGGAGGAGGGAGCCCGGTGACCGTCACCGCCGAACGCCAGTCCAGCCCCGGGGGCGGCGGCCTGCTCGCGCGCGTGGCGCCGCTGCGCCGGCGGCTGCGCACCGAGGCCGGCAGCGCCGGGTTGCTGCTGCTGGCGACCGTGGTGGCGCTGCTGTGGGCCAACTCCCCGGTGGGCGAGAGCTACGACGCCTTCTGGCACACCGAGTTCGCCGTCCGGGTGGGCGGCGCCGAGCTCTCGCTGGACCTGCAGCACTGGGTCAACGACGGCCTGATGGTGTTCTTCTTCTTCGTCGTCGGGCTGGAGATCAAGCGCGAGCTGGTGATGGGGGAGCTCACCGACCGGCGGCGGGCCGCGGTGCCGGCGATGGCCGCGGTCACCGGGCTCGCGGTCCCGGCGCTGGTCTACGTCGCCTTCACCCTGGACAGCGCGGCGGTGTCGGCGTGGGGCGTGGTCATCTCCACCGACACCGCGTTCCTGCTCGGCGTGCTGGCCCTCGTCGGGCCGGCCTGCCCCGCGCAGCTGCGGCTGTTCCTGCTCACCCTGGCCATCGCCGACGACGTGGGTGCGCTCACCGCGATCGCGCTGTTCTACACCGAGGACCTCGCGCTCGGCCCCCTCGTCCTGGCCTTCCTCGGCCTGGCGCTCATGGTGGGACTTCGGTACCTCCGGGTGTGGCGCGGCCCGGCCTACCTCGTGCTCGGCGTCGCGGTGTGGGTGGCGATGTACGCCTCGGGCGTGCACCCGACCCTCGCCGGCGTGGTCATCGCCCTGTTCACGCCGGCCTACCCCGCCCGGCGGGCGGAGGTGGAGGACGCCGCCCGGCGCACCCGCGCCTACCAGCAGTCGCCCAACCCCGAGTTCGCCCGGCTGGCGCGGCTGTCCATCGACCGGTCGGTGTCGGCCAGCGAGCGGCTGCAGCAGCTGTGGCAGCCGTGGACCAGCTTCGTCATCGTCCCGGTGTTCGCCCTGGCCAACGCCGGCGTCCCGCTGACCGGCGACACCCTCCGGGCCGCGGCCACCTCGCCGGTGACGCTCGGCGTCGTGGCCGGCCTGGTCCTGGGCAAGCTCGTCGGCATCCTGCTGGGCACCGGGCTGGCGGTGCGCTTCGGCATGGGGGAGCTCGCACCCGGTCTCACCGGCCTGCAGCTCGCCGGCGGCGCGGCGCTGTCGGGCATCGGCTTCACGATCTCCCTGTTCATCGTCGACCTCGCCTTCGACGACGAGCGGCTGGCCGACGAGGCGCGGGTCGGCGTCCTCGCCGCGTCCGTGCTGGCCGCGCTGCTCGGGTGGGCGCTGTTCCGGCTCGCCGACCGGCGCCGTCCTCCCGGGGCCGCCGGCAGTCCGGACCTGCTGGACCCCCCGGTCGACCTCGAGCGCGACCACGTCCGGGGCCCGGTCGACGCCCCGCTGACCCTGGTCGAGTACGGCGACTTCGAGTGCCCGTTCTGCGGGCGGGCCACCGGCACGGTCGAGGAGCTGCGCGCCCGGTTCGGGGACCGGCTCCGCTACGTGTTCCGGCACGTCCCGCTGGTCGACGTCCACCCGCACGCGGAGCTGGCCGCGGAGGCGGCCGAGGCCGCCGGGGCGCAGGGCCGCTTCTGGGAGATGCACGACCGGCTCTTCGCCGCCCAGGACCGGCTGACCGCCTCCGACCTGCTCGAGCACGCCGCGGCGGTGGGGTTGGACGTGCAGCGGTTCGCCCGGGACCTGGGCGCCGGCCGGTTCGCCCGCCGGGTGGAGGAGGACGTCGAGTCCGCCGAGGCCAGCGGCGTCGGGGGCACGCCCACGTTCTTCGTCGGCGGCCGGCGGCACACCGGCCCGTACGACGCCGACACCCTGGCCGCCGCGCTGCTGGCCGCGGCGGGGGAGGACCCGGCCGACGTGCCCGCCCGGCCGGACGGCGCGCCCGCCGGGCTGGCCCTGCCGGCGCTGGGGCCCCGGCGGGGGAGCGAGCGGCCCGACGTGCTGCCCGACGCGGTGGCGCCCGTCCCGGCCGACCTGCCCGAGACCCCCGACCGCAACGGTGCCTTCCCGCGGCTGACCGACGCCCAGCTGGCGCTGCTGGAACGCCACGGCACCCGGCGCTGGTGCCCGGCCGGGGACACGTTGTTCCGCGAGGGCGACCGCGGCTACGACTTCCACGTCGTCCTCTCCGGGGCGGTGGCGATCGTGGAGGACTCCGGCCGTCCCGACCAGCGGGTGATCTCGGTGCACGGAGCGCGGCGGTTCCTCGGCGAGCTGGACCTCTTCAGCGGCCAGCCGGTGTCGCTCACCGCGCTCGTGCTGCGCCCCGCGGAGACCGTCCGCCTGGACCACGCCGGGATGAAGGCGGCCTTCACCGCCGACCCGGCGCTCAAGGAGATGGTGCTGCGGGCCTTCCTGCTGCGCCGGTCCATGCTGCTCGAGCTCGCCGCCGACCTGCGCATCGTCGGGCGGGCCGGGTCCCCCGACAGCCGCCGCCTGCAGGACTACGCCCGGGACCGCCGGCTGTCGGCGACCTTCGTGGACCTGGAGAGCACCGGCGACGGCGCCGCGCTGCTCGCCGAGCTCGGGGTCTCCGAGGAGGACCTGCCGGTCGTGGTCTGGCGGGAGGGCCGGGTGCTGCGCAACCCGACCGACGCCGAGGTCACCGCGGCCGTGGAGGCCGGGGGCTGACGGCGGCGGTCCCCTCGGCCACCAGCCCCACCGCCGCTCGGACGGCGGCCGCCAGGACGTCCGGGCCGGTGCCGAGCGAGGCCAGGACGGCGTGCGCGCGGTCCGCGAAGTCCGGTGGCGCCCCCGGCAGCCGGTCGGCCAGCGCGCTCAGCGCCGGGTCGAGGTCGGGCGACACGTCCCCGCCTGGCCGCCGCGGCCGGGCGCCGCACCGCGGCGGGGAGCGGGCAGCTCCCCGCCGCGGACCTCAGCGCTCCGCGAGGTAGGCCGCGGCCGTCTCCCGCAGCCGGTCGTGCACGCCGTCCACGGCGACGGCGCCGCCGAGGTACCGCTTGGGCAGCTTGGCGACCATCGTGTAGTTGGTGTCGACGACGTTGCCCGCCGGCGCCAGCCCCGCCTGGCTGACCAGCTGGTAGGCGTCCAGCTCGTCCCACCCGGTCAGCTGCGCGGCCCAGGTCACCAGGTCGTGCTGGCTGATCCGGAAGGCGTCCTCGAGCGGCCGGACCGACCCGGTCGACATGAGGAACTCCTCGGTCTCCAGCCGCGGCCATGCCGGTGGGGTCGTCGCGGTGGCGCCGCCCTTCACCAGGTCGACGACGGCCACGGTGCGCATGGCCGCCTCGACGGCCGTGCCGCACACCTCGCCCTCGCCCTGGCGGCAGTGGCCGTCCCCGAGGGAGAGCAGCCCGCCCGGGACGTTGACGCCGAAGTACAGCGTCGTCCCGGCCCGGACCTCGGGGGTGTCCATGTTCCCGCCGTGGGCGCCGGGGGTGATGCTGGCGAACACCTCCCCGCCGGCCGGTGCGACGCCGATGGTGCCGTGCATCGGGTCGAGCGGGAGCTCGACCTCCGGGCCGCCGCGCCGGGGCCGGAACAGGCAGGTGCCGCGCTCCCGGTCGACCTCGTAGACCCAGACCAGCTCGTCGAGCGCCTCGTGCAGCATCGCCGTGGAGTGCGTGGTCGTCAGCGCCCCGAAGTGCGGGAACGTCGAGGACACCGCCCAGTCGCGCACCGGCGTGATCTCCACCAGGTGGACGGCGAGCGTGTCGCCGGGCTCGGCGCCCTCCACCGCGATCGGCCCGGTGACCGGGTTGAGGTAGGGGAACTCGCAGACCCGGGTGGGCAGGTCGTCGACCCCGCGCACCCGCCCACCGAAGCAGTCCTCCGTGGTCAGCTCGACGACGGTGCCCGGCGCGACGGTGATGAGCGGCTCGCCGCCGCCGAAGGTGTACCGGAGCTGGTCGGCCGTCGGCTCGACGGTCACGACCTCCAGCGCCGCGGTCACAGGCCCTCCTCCGCCCGCAGCTCGGGCTTGCGGCCGGTGGCGATCAGGACCGCCATCAGCAGCAGGCCGATCCCGAGCCAGACGAACCCGAGGGTCTGCGCGGCCACCTGCGCGTTGATGACGACGTAGACGAGGATCACCAAGCCGATCACCGGGACGGCGAGGTGCAGCCACCAGTTGCGGCTCTTCCGCCGGATCACGTAGTGGACGATGACCGACAGGTGCAGCAGCAGGAACGCCGAGAGCGCACCGAAGTTCACCAGCGTCGACAGCAGCGAGATGCCGTCCTCCCGGCTGCTCATGTACAGGCCGAGGACCAGGGAGACCACGGCGACCAGCAGGGTGGCGTTGACCGGCACCCGGCGGGTCGGGTGCACCCGCCGGAGGAACCCCGGCAGCTGCCGGTCGCGGGCCATGGCGAACAGCAGACGCGAGGTGGCGGCCTGGGCGACCAGCGAGTTCGCGAAGCCCCAGGCGATGGCGGTGGCGATCGCGGTCAGCGTCGACAACCACGCGCCGCCGGCGACCTCGGCGGCGTCGTAGAACGCCGTCCCCGCGGCGTCGCCCTCGGCGATGAGCGTGTCGGGGTCGGGGACCAGGAGCGCGGCGACCCACGTCTGGACGATGAACAGCGTCCCGGCCAGGGCCAGCGCGGCGATCATCGCCTTGCCGAGGGACCGGGCCGAGTCGCGGTTCTCCTCGGCGAGCGTGGAGATGCCGTCGAAGCCGAGGAAGCTCAGCACGGCGATGGAGACCGCGCCGAAGACCAGCTCCAGCGAGAAGGTGTCGCTGTTGTAGATCGGCGAGAAGTCGAAGCCGCGCCCCTGCCCGGAGGCCAGGGCCACGATGCCGATCACCAGGAAGACCGCCAGCACGATGAGCTCGCCGACCAGCATGATCTTGTTCACGCGCGCGGTGAACTCGATGCCGAACCAGTTGACGACGGTGTTGAGCACCACGAAGGCGACCAGCCAGACCCAGACCGGCACCGACGCCCAGATCGAGTTCATCGCCACGGCGGCGATCAGGTAGAGCAGGCCGGGGACGAGCACGTAGTCGAGCAGGATCATCCAGCCGGCGACGAAGCCGACCGGCTGGGCGATGCCGCGACCGGCGTAGGTGTAGACCGAGCCGGCCATCGGGAAGGCCCGCGACATCTGCGAGTAGGACGCCGCGGTGAACGCCATGGCCAGGCCGCCGATCGCGTAGGCGAGCGCGATCATCCCGCCGGAGCCCTGGAAGACGCTGCCGAAGATGCCGAACGGTGCGATCGGCACCATGAAGATCAGGCCGTAGACCAGCAGGTCGGTGAAGCTCAACGAGCGCTTGAGCTCCTGCCGGTAGCCGAAGGCCTCCACGCCCGGGTCACCGGTCGCGGGGACGGGCCCCCGGGCGGCGCCCGGGAGCGGGCCGGCGGGGTCGCCGGTGTTGGTCGTGATGCGGGGGTCGCTCACGGTTCCTCCTCTCCTCCGGCTCGGGGCCGGGCGGGGAGAGAGTAGGCCGCGTTTGTTTCCAGATGGAAGCAAGTCAGCCGGAGCGGACCTCGGAGAAGCCCAGCCCGACGGCCCGGGCCAGCCGGGCGCGGGCGGGCGCCGGGCGGCGCGCCGTCCCCGGGCCCGCGAGGGACGCCGCCAGGCGGACGCCGTCGTACACGCCCCGGGCGTAGGCGCAGACCACCGGCGCCGATGGGCCGGCCCGTCGCGCGTGCCGCTCCTGCAGCGCCAGCTGCCCCTCGTCCGCGGCGCCGTCCGTGGCGGCGAAGGAGGGCATGCAGGCGAACAGCTCCCCGGTGCGGTCACCGCCGATCGCGTAGAGCCCGTTCTCCTCCAGCGCGCCGGAGAGCCGGACCACCCCGCGGTCGAGCCCGCTGCGGGCGAACTCCCGGTTGAAGGCCACCAGGTCCCGGCCCACCAGGCTGAGCAGCACCGCGTCGGCCCGGGTCCGCCGGACCAGGTCGAGCACCGGGCCGGGGTCGTCGACGCCGAAGGGCACCAGCCGCTCGCCGACGACCTCCGCCCCGAGCTCCCGCAGCACCGAGGCGGCCGCCCGGTGCACCGCCTGCGGCCAGACGTAGTCGTTGCCGACCAGCACCCAGCGACGCGCGCGGTGGGAGGCGACCAGCCAGGCCAGCGCGGTGGCGTGCTGGTCCCGCGGGGAGGAGCCGATCCGCAGCACCCCCGGACGGCGGCGCCCGCCCTCGTGCGGCGGGGTGAAGACGTAGCGCACCCGGCCGGTCAGCGCGGCCTCGAGCGCGCGGTGCACGTCGCTGGTGTGGTAGCCGACGAGGACGTCGAACGCGCCGGCCTCGTGCAGGGCGGCCGCCTCCGCGGCGACCACCCGGGGCGGGCGGCCGGAGTCGACGGTCACCAGCTCGACCGGGCGCCCGCGCACGCCGCCGTCGGCGTTGGTCTCGTCGGCGGCCAGGCCGGCGAGGTCCAGCGCGGACGGGGCGGTGAGCGCCAGTGGCCCCGACAGGGGCACGGCCAGCCCGACGCGGACGACGTCCGGACGGCGGGGGAGGAGGGTGGCCTCCCACGCGTCCAGGAGACCGGTCGGCTCGGGCACCCGATGAGTATGGTGCGGCCATGGCCGTCGAGCAGCAGGCGAAGCCGAGGGCGGTCTCGCCGTCGCTCGTGGAGCTGCTGACGGTCGCCCAGCGCCGGGTCGCCCGGGGGGTCGCCGGGGTCCTGGCCGAGGACGGCGCCACGCTGGACACCTACCGGGTGATGCGCTGCCTGGCCGCCGGGCCCGGGCGCTCGATGGGCGAGCTGGTCACCGCGCTGTCCCTGCCGGCGCCGACGCTGACCCGGCTGGTCGACGGGCTGGTCGACGCCGCCGAGGCCTACCGGCTGCCCGACCCGGACGACGGCCGCCGGGTCCGGGTGCACCTCTCCGCCCGGGGACGCAGCCGACTGGCCCGGCTGGAGGGCCTGGTCGGCGCGCACGAGGCCGCGCTCGCCGAGACGCTGGGAGCGGCGCGGGTGGAGTCGCTGGTGCGCGCGCTCAGGGACCTGGACGCCTGACGCCGCTGGGAGCATCGCAGCGACCGCCAGCCGACCTGGAGGAGTGAGCTAGTCGGTCGCCGGCGGGAGCAGCCGGGGCATGAACACCTCGTCGATCGGCCGCGGCCCCACGTACTGCCGGCAGGTGCAGGGCACCCACTGGTGTCCCGACCAGCGGCCGCGCTTGTCGAAGGTGTCCCGCCGCAGCTCGGCGTAGCAGGTGTTGGTCTCGGTGTCGTGCTGGCTGAGCGTGTGCCCGCACCCGCACAGCGGCGCCGGCAGCGCCGGGGGTGCGGGCTTGGTGCGCCGGCTCAGCCGCCCGCCGAGGAACCCCATGGCGAGCAGGGCAGCGCCGACGAGCAGGCTGACAGGTTCCACCGCTCTCGCTCCTCCGGGTCGTGCCTGTCGACGGTAACGCGGGAGCGGGCCGCGGTGTCCCTCAGTCGGACTTCTTGCCCCGTCCGCTGACCGCGTCGCGCAGGTGGTCCAGCAGGCTGGCGACGGGCCCGAGGACGGTCCGCACACCGGCCTCGTTCGGCGTCATCGGGTGCGCACGGGTGGGCGCCATGGCCTTGACCCGCTCCACCTTCCCCGCCATCTCCACCAGCTCGTCGCGGCTGAAGGTCGCACGCAGCTCGGTGAACATCCGGCTCTCCTCGTGCTCGACGTGGTGCCGGATCTCGCGGATCAGCGTCTGCACCTCGACGTCGAACTGCGCGTCCTCGGGGTCCATGCGCTCCAGCCGCTTCATGGTCTCCTCGGCCTGGGCGTGCTCGTGCTTGGAGTGCTCGGCCTCCTCCTTGTCGACCTGCTTCTCCACGCGCGGGTAGACCTGGGTCTCCTCGGCCACCGAGTGCTTGACGAGGCCGATGGTCACCTCGTCGACCAGCTCGCGCTTGCGCCGCAGGACGTCCGGTCCGGTCCGTCCGACCAGCGTCTCCAGCTCGGTGAAGATCCGGTCGAACTCCCGGTGGTCCGCGCTCAGCAGGTCCACGACGTCACGCTGGTTCTCGGTCTGGGTCATGGTCGGCTCCTCGTCGTCCTCCGGGCTCCGGGAGTTCCCCGGGGCGACCCGCTCCACACCGATCCGGACCGCGCCGTCCGATCCACTCCGCCGGGTTGTTTCGATCATGTGAACCAGGGCACAGGGACGTCGTGGAGTCGTACGCCGTGGGGTTCGCCCGTCCCGATCGCTGGTCGCTGGGGCGGCCGGCCGAGCAGAGTCACCCGTGGCACGCCGTGGAGGCCCACCGTCCTCCGGCCGAGCTGGACGGCGAGGTCGAGCTGGCCGTCTGTGGCGCGATCGTCCAGGTGTGGGGGTCGCAGCAGTGGGAGCGCGTCGGGGCCGGCCGCACCGCCTGCCCGGAGTGCCGTGAGCTGACGGCGGTCGGCCGGGAGCTCGCCGGCGCCCGCTGAGGCGGCGCGGGTCAGCGCCGCTCGGGACGGCGGCCGCTGATCGCCGACAGCCCGGTGATCTCGCGGCCCACGATCAGTGCCTGCACCGAGTCGGTGCCCTCGAAGGTGAAGACCGCCTCCATGTCGGCGTGGTGGCGGGCCACGTGGTGGTCGAGCAGGATCCCGTCGCCGCCGAGGATGTCGCGGGCGTCGGCGACGATGGCGCGGGCCTTGGCGGCGTGGTTCATCTTGGCCAGTGACGCCATCGCGGCGGTCATCCGGCCGGCATCGGCCAGCGTCGACAGCCGCCAGCACATCAGCTGCATCGCGGTGATCTCGGCCAGCATCCGGGCCAGCTTGTCCTGCACCAGCTGGTAGCCGGCGATGGGGGAGCCGAACTGCTCGCGGCGCAGCGCGTGGGCCAGGGCCAGCTCGTAGGAGGCGGTGGCCAGGCCCAGGGCCCGCCAGGCGACGGTGTAGCGGGTGCGGTCGAGGACCTTCGAGACGTCCTTGAACGAGGAGCAGTTCGCCAGCTTGTTCTCCGCGGGGACCCGGACCCCGGTCAGCGTGATCTCCGCCTGCCAGACCGCCCGCAGCGCCGTCTTGCCGGTCATCACGGTCGCCTCGTAGCCCGGCGTCCCCTTGTCGACGACGTAGCCGCCGACGGCGCCGTCCTCGCCGCGGGCCCAGATGATGACGTGGTCGGCGATCGTCCCGTTGCCGATCCACTTCTTCTGGCCGTCGAGCACGTACGCGTCGCCGTCCCGGCGGGCCGAGGTCTCCAGGCCGACGGCGTCCGAGCCGTGCCGGGGCTCGGTGAGGCCGAAGGCGCCGATGCGCTCCATCCGCGCCATGGCCGGCAGCCAGCGCTCGCGCTGCTCCTCGTCGCCGAGCAGCGCGATCGACTGCATGGCCAGGAAGCTGTGCACCCCGTTGAAGGTGCCGACGCTGCCGTCGGCGCGGGCGAGCTCCGCCGCGACGATGCCGGCCGAGACCGCGCTCATCCCCGGACAGCCGTAGCCCTCGATCGTGCCACCCGCGATGCCGAGCTCGGCGATCTTCGGGACCAGCTCGAAGGGGAACTCCGCGCGCTCCCAGTAGTCGTTGATCCGCGGGGTCACCTCCGTGTCGCAGAAGGCGCGCACCCGGTCGCGCAGCTCGAGCTCCTCGGGGGCGAGGAGCTCGTCGAGGGCGTAGAAGTCCGGACTCGTCACGGACCCGACGCTAGGGCCCGGCCGGGCGTGCTGCCCGTCGTCGCGGGCCGGGTCCGCTACCTTCCCCCGCGTCGCCGTCGGGAGGTCGGGTGCCGTTCTTCATCGTGCGGGTCGCGCGGCTGCTGCGCCTGCGGTTGCGGGGGTGGCGGCTGCCCCTGGCCGTCGCCGTCTTCGTGTTCCTCAGCAGCTGGCTGGCGATGGCGCTGCTGGAGCCGGCCGACAGCGACATCGCCGCGCCCGGCACCTACTGGTGGTACTTCGTCGTCACCTCCGCCACCGTCGGCTACGGCGACGTCTTCCCGGCCACGCTGGCCGGCCGGCTGGTCGGCGCGTACGTCATCGTCGGCGGCATCGTCACGCTCACGCTGCTGTTCACCTCGCTCGCCGCCGCCCTGCAGTCGGTGAAGAGCAAGAGAATGAGGGGGCTGGTCGCCCTGGACCTCGCCGACCACGTCGTCCTGCTGGGGTACACGCCCGGCCGCACCGCCCGGATCGTCGCCGAGCTCACCGCCGAACGAGGCGTGCAGGTGGTGCTCTGCGCCTGGGACGAGGTCCCCGAGGACCCCCTGCCCGAGCTGCCCGAGGTCCACTTCGTGCGCGGCGACCTGACCTCGGAGGACGTCATGGCCCGCGCCGCCGTCGCCCGCGCGCGGACGGCGGTCGTCGACGCCCGCGACGACAACGAGGCGCTCGCCGTGTCGCTGGCCGTCGCGCACGCCAACCCGCGGATCCACCTGGTCGCCGCGCTGCGCGACCTCGGCCGGCTGGGGACCCTGCGCTACGCGCACCCCGACGTGCAGGCGGTGCAGTGGCACATGCCCTACCTGCTCACGGAGGAGGCCAACGACCCGGGGATCGCGCAGGTCTACAACGACCTGATGACCAGCGGCGGGCACGGGAACACCTACTCCGCCCGCGTGCCGGCCAGCTTCCCGCACGCCACCTTCGGCGACTGCCAGACGTGGTTCGGCCGCACGTTCGGCGCCACCCTGCTCGCCCTGCGCACCGACGGCCGGCTGGTGGTCAGCCCCGCCTGGGACGCGCCGGTGCCGGAGGGCGCGACGCTGTACTACGTCGCGGGCGGGCGGATCGACCCCGCCCGCCTGACCGCCGGCCGCTGAGGTCAGGAGCCCAGCAACCCCCGCGCGTAGGCGGCCTGGCCCAGGTGCTGCAGGTCGTCGCCGAGCACGCTGACCAGGCGGACCCCGAGGGTCACCGGCGGGTCCCAGCGGGTGTCGACCACGCGGTCGAGGTCGTCGTCGAACAGGCCCCGGAGGAACTCCGCCGACCGCGCCGACACCGCCTCGCAGTAGCCCAGCAGCAGCTCCGCCGACGGCACGCGGACGGCGTCGACCTCCTCGGCGCTCATGCCGTAGCCGGTCGCACCGACGTCGACGGGCAGGCCGAACCGGTCGGCCCAGCCCTGCTCGGTCCACACCTGCTCGGTGCCGGCGACGTCGGCGACGTGGTCGTCCTGCACCCGCAGCAGGTGCCAGGCCAGCCAGCCGATCGGGTTCGCGCCCGGCGCGACGCGGCGGGCGAGGTCCTCGGCGGAGAGGCCCTCGATCGTGGCGGAGAAGGTCTCCGCGATCTGGCCGTAGGCGTAGAGGAGGAGGTCGCGGCTGCGCATCAGTCGTCGTCCCCGTCCTCGGGGTCGCTCTGCGCCTCGAGCTCGGCGGCCTGTTCGGGCGTCTCCAGCTCCAGGGCGATGTCGCGCGGCTGCGGCTTCTCGGAGGATGGGGTCGTCATGGCTGCCGAGCGTGCCGCACATCGGCCGCAGCTGCGCCCCGAGGTCCGGCCGCGCCCTCAGAACCAGCCGAGCAGGTACCCCGCGAGCGCGGTCAGGCCGCCCAGCACGGCGAGCACGAGGAGCAGCACGACCACCACGGGGACGACGACCCACCGGCGCTTGAACCGGCGACGGGTGCGGGGTGGGGGAGCCGGCGGCCGCTCGGTCGCGACCGGACGCCGTCCGTGCGGGGCGTCGCGCCGCTCGCGCCGCCGCTCGGCGAGGTAGTGGCCGGCGTCCCGGGCCACCGAGCCCAGCGCGGTCGCCGAGGCCGAGGCGAGGGCCCGGAGGTCCGCGGCGTCGAAGCGCTCCACCCGGCCGCCCTCGGGCGGCGGGGCCGCCGCGTCGGGACGGGGCGGTGAGGACTGCGGCGGCGACCAGGCCGACGGCGCCTCGGCCTGCGCCAGCGCGGCCTGGAGGTCGCGGCGCGCCTGCTCGGCGGTCGCCCGCCGGGCCGGGTCCTTGGTGAGCAGGCCGCGCAGCAGGGGCTCGAGCGGGCCGGCCCGCTCCATCGGCGCGGGCTCCTCGGTGACCACCGCCATCAGGGTGGCCATCGGCTCGCCCCTGGCGAAGGCCAGCCGGCCCTCGACGGCGGTGTAGAGGGTCGCGCCCAGGGACCACAGGTCCACCGGCGGCCGCGGCTCCTCACCGTTGGCGCGTTCCGGTGCCATGTAGGACGGCGAGCCGATGATGGCGCCGGTCGTGGTGATCGTGTCGTCGTCGGTCGACGTCGCGATGCCGAAGTCGGTCAGGCAGGCGTGGCCGTCGGACGCGACGAGGACGTTCGCGGGCTTGACGTCGCGGTGCACGATCCCGGCCCGGTGCGCGGCCTCCAGCGCGGAGAGCACGTCCAGGCCGATCCGGGCCACGGCGGCCCAGGGCAGGGGCCCCTCCTGGTCGACGATCTGCTGGAGGCTGCACGACTCGACGTGCTCCATCACCAGCCAGGGCCGGCCGTCCTCCTCCACGACGTCGTACACCGCGGTGACGCAGGGGTGGTCCAGGCGGGCCGCCGTCCGGGCCTCGCGCATCGTGCGTTCGCGCAGGACGCGCCGCTCCTCCTCGGACAGGTGCAGCGCGAAGGTGATCTCCTTGATCGCGACCGGCCGCTCCAGCTTCAGGTCGGTGGCCAGCCAGACGACGCCCATGCCGCCACGGCCCAGGACGTCGCGCAGCGCGTAGCGCCCGGCGACCAGGCGGTCTGCTGTCGATGGCTCCACAGCCATGGGCGGACGGTACGCCGGGGAGGGCGGTCCCGCCGGTGCACCGGAGCGCGGGATCTGCTCCCCGACGACGAAGGTCCCTGTCCGGCGGGCACCGCGGCGATCACGATCGAGCCGGGCCGGCGGACCGCGGGCGCTCGGTGCCCGCGGCCGGGCAGGCCGAGGGGGACGTCATGACGGAGCAGACAGGCCGGCCCGACGAGGGCCCGGCCCGGGAGCCGCGGGTCGTCGTCGGCATCGACGGCTCGGACGGTGCGCGCGCGGCGTTGCGGTTCGCGCTGGAGGACGCCGGCCGCCGCGGCGTCCCGGTGGACGTCGTCACCGCCTACCGGCCGCCCGACAGCTGGATGGACTTCTACGCCAGCGGCGAGCACCACGACGACCGCGCCGAGAACGCCGCGGTCGAGCAGGCGCAGGCGATGCTGGCCGAGGTGCGCGGCGAGGTGCCGGGGCCGGTGCCGGAGGTGCGCGTGCGGGCGACCGTGGGGGCGGCGGCCGACGTGCTCATCCGGGAGTCGACCGGCGCGGACCTCCTGGTGGTCGGCAGCCGGGGCCACGGCGGGTTCTCGAGCATGCTGCTCGGCTCGGTGACCATGCACTGCGCCCTGCACGCCACCTGCCCGGTCACGGTGGTCCACTCGCCGCAGGCGCACCACCACCGGCTCCGCCTGCGGCGCGAGCACGGCGCCCGCGAGTCCCGGACGACGGTCGGCTGACCGCGCCGGCGGGGGTCCGGGCGGCCACCGCGGACGACGTGCCGGCGGTCGCCGCCGTCCACGCCCGCGCCGGGCGAGCCGCGTGGTCGGCCTTCCTCGGGGACGTGCTGGCCGAGCCGGAGGTCGACACCTGGCGGGCGCGGCTGGCCGAACCGGGGTTCCTCGTGGCGGAACGGGCCGGACGGGTGGTCGGCTTCGCGCGCGCCGATGCGGGCACCGGGGAGGTGGCCTACCTCTACGTCGACCCCGACGAGCAGGGGCGGGGGACCGGGCGGCTCCTGCTCGCCGCCGTGCTGGACCGGCTGCGGTCGGCCGGTCACCGGCGGGCGCGGCTGCGGACCGAGGAGCGCAACGCCGGGGCGCGCCGCTTCTACGAGACCGGCGGCTGGCAGGTCACCGGTGAGGTGCTCGAGCGCGAGTGGCGGGGCCGCCCGCTCCGGGAGGTCTGGTACGCCCGGGACCTCTACTGACCGGGGTCGGCCAGCCAGCGGCGCAGCACCTCGTCCTCGCGCCGCAGCACCACCAGGGCAAGCTCCCGGACGGCGGCCTCCACCTGCCGCCCGACCAGGGGTGCGTCGACCTCGGCCTCCCCGGTCACCGTCGACCGGGTGCCCCCCGCGACCGGGGACAGCCGGCGCTCGCCGCGCACCACCGCCGTCCGGCCGAAGACCTCCGCGCTCACGTGCAGGACGCCGTGGTGCCCCCTGTCCCCGTCGGTCGTCCAGACCCGGCGGTCAACGACAGGCACCTCACGCCCCACGAACCGGGTGAACACCGCCGGGATGCCCGCGGTGGGGGCCAGCAGCCGCACCGTGGTGCGCGGTCCGCCGTCGTCGGTCGCGGTGTCGACGCCCTCCAGCCGGGCGTTCAGCGCCCGGGCGTAGTCCCGGAGGAACGACTCGTCGGTGAGGACGGCGAGGACGTCGTCCGGGTCGGCGGGATAGGTGGCGACGTGGTCGATGGGCACGCCGAATCCTCGGCCGTCCCGGGCGACGGCGCGCGTCGAGCCACCCACTCCGCGGTCCCGTCCCCGGGCGGGACGGGCGGCCGGGCCGGTCGTCGGAGCCGGGGGGACACCGGGTCCTCCGTCGACGGGCGGCGTGGAGGTGGTCGTGTGCGGGTGGCGGAACCCCGTCGTCGGCATCGGTCTGGTCGGCACGGTCGCCGCGCTGCACGGGGTCCGGACCCGGGGGCGCGGCGACCTCGGAGCGCCGTGCCCCCGCGAGCGGGGCGCCGTCCGGGGGTGCGGTCCCTGCACCGCCGCCGTCCGCTCCTCCGGTCGCGCCCGCGGTGGTCGTCGTCGACCCCGGCCACAACGGCGGGAACGCCTCGGGCCCCGCGGAGGTCGGCCGGCTGGTGCCGGCGGGCGGCTTCGACAAGCCGCGCGACACCACGGGAGCAGCGACGGACGCGGGCTGCCCGGAGCACGCGTTCACCTTCGACGTGGCCCAGCGCGCGGCCGGCCTGCTCCGCGCCGAGGGGTCACCGTGCCCCTGACGAGGACCGACGACACCGGGGGCGGCCCCTGCGTCGACGCACGGCCGCCGCCGCCAACGACGCCGGCGCCGCCGACCTGGCGGTTCCCATCCACGCCGGCGGCGCGGCCGCCGGCGTCCGCGGCTTCCACGTCATCGAGCCCGACGTCGCACCCGATGGCGGCACCGCGGCGATCCTGCCGGCCTCCCACGACCCGGCGCTGGACCTGCTGGACGCGTTCGGCGACGAGACCGGCCAGCTGCCGGCCACCTGCCCCGGGGGGCCTGGGTCGACCCCGGGCTCACCCGCCGCAGCGACCTCGCCGGCCTGGACCTGGCCAGGGTCCCCGCGGTGTTCATCGAGTGCGCCACCCTGCGCAACCCCGAGGACGCCGCCGCCGTGACCGGCCCGGGAGGGCGGCAGCGTGCCGCGCAGGGGGTCAGCGACGGCGTGCTGGCGTACCCGGGCGCGCGGTGAGGCTCATCCCGGCGTGCCGTCCACCCAGGTGACGGCTCCGCGCAGGAACCGGCCGCGGGTGATCGCCCGGTCCACCTCCTCGACGACCAGTCCCACCAGCCACCGGACCGGCCCGGTGCGCTCGAGCACCTCCTCGGTCGGGAGGTCGCGCGGGGTGGCCAGCAGGCCGAGGGTGCCGGCGACGGCGGTGAGCGCGGCGTCCTCCGGCGTCCACCCGTCGTCCGGCGGCGAGTCCACGGCCTGCTCGTCGGCCCGCGTCCGGTCGGCCCGGCTGTCGACGTACCGGGTCCCGAGCCACCGCCGGCGCGCAGTCCACGACCCCCGGCGCAGGTGCTCGGCGGCCAGGTCCTCCTGGTCGACGGGGCCCCGCCGCAGCAGCTCGGTGAGCGACGGTGCGCCGTCGGCGAGCAGCCGGTCGGCGGGAGGGAACCCGGTGGGCCCGGCGTCGAACTCCACGGCATCGTCGGTCTCCCGGACCCGCCCGCGCAGCGCGAGGTCCACCAGCAGCGTGCCGCGCACCGCCAGTGCCGTCACCAGGTCGTCGGTCAGCCGTCCCCGGTCCAGCGCGAGGCAGGCCAGCCGCATCGACACCGACTCGTCCCAGTCGTCGTCCACCCCGCGCATCGTCCAGGATCCGCGGGCCGCGAGGTCCCCTGTTCGCCCGATGGGGCGAGCGCCGGCTCCGCCGGCGGTCGGCGTGCCCGGACCTGCCCTGTCCGGGTACGAGTCGGCGGCGCAGACTTCTGCCCGTGACCAGGGTCGGCTTGGTGCTGGGTGCCGGGGGCGTCGTCGGTCAGGCGTACCACTCGGGTGTGCTGGCGGTCCTGCAGCACGACTTCGGCTTCGACGCCCGCACCGCGGACGTGATCGTCGGGACCTCGGCGGGGTCGATCACCGGCACGCTGCTGCGGCTGGGTGTCTCGGCGGAGGACCTCGCGGCCTGGACGGTGAAGGCCCCGCTGTCCGGCGACGAGGAGGTGCTCCGCCAGATGGCCGACACCCCCGTGCCCGACCTGGCCCCGTTCCGCCCGCTGGACATGCTGCGCCGCCCGCTGGGCTTCCCGGGCCGGCACATGGTCCAGCGGGCGCTGACCCGGCCGTGGCGGTTCCGGCCGCTGGCGGCGGGCATGGCCCTGGTCGCGCCGGGGCGGCACGACATCGTCGAGCAGCTCGGCGCGCTCCGGGAGCTGGAGCGGCCGGAGTGGCCGCACCCCCCGCTGTGGGTCTGCGCGGTGCGCCGGCGCGACGGGCGCCGCGTGGTGTTCGGGCGCCCCGGGGCGCCGGCGGCGCCGATCCACCGGGCCGTCGCGGCGTCCTGCGCGGTGCCCGGGTACTTCGCCCCCGTGGACATCGGCGGGCACGCCTACGTCGACGGCGGCGTGCACTCGCCGACCAACGCCGCGATCCTCAGGAACCGCGGCCTGGACGTCGTCCTCGTCGTCTCACCGATGAGCGGGCCCGCCGGGAGGCAGCTCGACGTCTACGCGGCGTCGCGCCGCCACTCGGCCCGCCTGCTCCGGCGCGAGGTCCGGGCCCTGCAGGCCACGGGGGTCCGCACGCTGGTCTTCACCCCCGGAGCAGCCGAGCAGCAGGTGATGGGCAACGACATGATGTCCCGGCTCCGGCTGAACGAGGTGATCCAGCAGTCCTTCCTGGCGGCGGGCGCCCGGGCGGCGAGGCCCGACGTGTCGGAGCTGGTCCGGAGCCTGGGCGAGCGCTAGCCGCCTGGCTTCGACGGACGACCGTGCGGCTCGGCCGCGGCGCCGGGTCAGCCACCCTTGCGGTGGATGAGCGCCAGGCCCGCCACCTGTCCGAGTGGTCGTACCCGAGCACGCGGGGCGCACCGACATGCGCCACTGCCTGGACAGCCGCGCCGCGCCGGTGCTACCACGGTCGACGTCCCGTCGCCTGTGAGCTGTGCCACTTCTGGCGAAGCAGGGGGTCAAGGCTGGTCATCGGGCGACAACCCGCTACAGCGCCAGGGGGCGATGGCCTTGAGGAAACGTCTTGTCGCACTTCCGATGGTGGTGGCGAGCGCCACGACCGCGGCGACGACCGCGGTCCTGCTGGCCCCCGCGGCCGCGGCGGGAACGGTGCCTGTCGTCACCACGACCTGTCCTCACAGGCTCACCGTCGCCACGTTCGAGCCAGGCAACGAGGTGTCCGGCAACGCGACCGTGACCACACGGGATCCGGCCGATCGGGTGAACGGCGGAGAGGGGCTCTTCCTCCTCGAGGAAGGCACGTCCAGGCCGTTCACCCTCGCAGTGCACCTGGGCGCCCAGACCGACGTCAGCCAGACCTTCTCGTTCACCGCCACGGGGACCTCGTTGACGGCTTGCCTGCTCGCAACGTCTCAAGGTGGCGGTGAGGAGAACATCGGCACCGTCTGGACGAACGTGACGTAGAGGGCTGGGGCGGCGCACCAGGTCGGCCCGGGTGGAACGCCGAGCCGGCTGCGTGACGAGGTCCGCAGGGGCGGACGAGCCAACCTGCGGGTGGAGTGGTGGGGCGGGTGGGGCTCGAACCCACGACCCAGGGATTATGAGTCCCATGCTCTGACCGGCTGAGCTACCGCCCCGGTGCGCCCAGCCTGCCAGACGCCGTTCCCCGCGCGGTGCGCAGCCGCCGATCAGCTGCGGTAGCTCAGGACGGCGGCACCGGCGGCCGCGACGACGAGCGCGGCGAGCACCCAGAACGCCGTCGGGTAGCCGCCCACCGCCTCGGCCAGCGCCGTTCCAGCCCACGGCGCGACGGCGGTGGCCAGCGTGACCGGCGCGGCCAGGTACCCGCCGATCGTGCCGTACCGGGTGGCTGCCCAGCGCTCGGCGACGACGGTGGCCTGCAGCAGCGTCCCGGCGCCACGCGCCGCCCCGGCGAGCACGGCCGCGGCGATGAGCAGCGCCGGTGGGCCGGGCAGCCCCGCGAGCAGCCCGATGGTCGCGGCGGAGGCCAGCACGATCACCAGTGCGCGCCCGGCCGGCGAGGTCCGCGCGCTCAGCGGCGCGTACGCGAGGCGGCCGAGCAGCTGCCCCGCGCCGAGCAGGCCGAGCGTGGTGGCCGCCAGCGAGCTGGAGAACCCCCGGCCGGTCAGCAGCGGGATGAGCGTGAGGCTGGCCGCGTACAGGCCGAAGGCGGTGAGCGTCAGCGCCCCGGCGAGCAGCAGGAACCCCGGCGTCCGGACCTCCGGCGGGACCCGCCGCCGGCCCTCCGCCGCCCCGGACGGCGGGCGCGCCCACGCCGCGGGGAGGGCGAACGCGTGCAGCGGCACGGTCACCACGGCGAGCACCGCGGCCAGCACCAGGTACGTCCCCCGCCAGGAGAAGGCCGTCAGCAGCGCGTCGGTCAGCGGCGCGAAGACCGTGCTGGACAGGCCCGCCGCCAGGGTCAGCGCCGTCAGGGCCCGGACACGGTCCTCCCCGTACCACCGGGCCAGCGCGGTGAACGCCGCCTGGTAGAGCACCCCCGCCATCGCCACCCCGGCGACCAGCCACGCCAGCAGGAACCAGCCGTAGCCCGGCGCCAGGGCGATGCCCACCGTCGCGGGGACGGCGAGCAGCGAGCCCGCGGTCATCACCCGGCGGGGACCGCGCCGGTCGAGCCAGTGCCCCACCGGGATCCCGGCCAGCGCCGAGACGACCAGGCCCGCCGAGAACGCCGCCGACGCCGTCGGGGCCGACCAGCCCGTGTCGGCGGTGATGTCGGCCAGGGCGACCGGGAAGGCGTAGTAGAGGACGCCCCAGCTGGTGATCTCGGTCGCGCAGAGCGCGACGAGGCCCCGCTGCCGGCCGCGGCGTGTCGTCGGCGCGTCGGGTCGGGGTGTGCGAGATCTCACCCCGGCCGCCCGGCGCGGCTGCGCACGCGTGCCTGGACCGGCGTGGGGAGCTGCCGGCCGGTCCGGGACACGGTCCACGTCTACCGGAGTCCGCGCAGGTGGGCGACGGGGTGCCGGGCCCTGACGGCAGGTACGGTCGGTGATCACCGCCCTGCGGTCACCCGACTGCGGCATGTAGCGGGAGGTCACCCGTTCGGGCAAGCAGGCACGCCGCGGGCGTTACCCGATCGTGACCGGTCCTGCGCGCCGTAGTAGCTTTCCCGACGGCCTTGCCGGGCTCAGCTCCTCGGGAACCGAGGGCCTCGGCGAGGCCCCGCCGAACCGCCGACGACCCCTCCGGGTCCAGGCGGACCGGGGACCCACCGAACTCCTGGGGTGAGTCCTGCCTGCGCGTGGGGACGCAGGCAGGTAGGGCGCCGTCCGGCCCGAACCCGTCAGCTAACTCGGTAGGCGGTCGCGAGGATGGGAGAACCGTCGCCTTGGCGACCCTGCACCACCTGAACACCGAGCCCCGCCGTGCTCCGTCGCCGAGCCGCCGCCTGCGCTCCCCGCGCCGGACCCTGGTCGTCGCCGCCGCGGTGGCCGGCCTGCTGGCCGGCGCGCCGGCCGCGGTCGCCGCTCCGGGCACGCCCGCCTCCTCCGAGCAGGACCAGCTGGCCGCCCAGGTGGCCCGCATCGAGGAGCAGGTCGCGGCCGCCGAGGAGCAGTTGCAGCGGATGACCGTGGAGGCCGAGGCGGCTGCCGACGCCGCGCTGGTCGCCCGCGCCCAGCTGGCCGACGCCCGCGCGGAGGCCGAGCGGACCGCCGCCGAGCTGGCCGACGCCCAGGCCGACGTCGCCGGAGCGGAGCAGGCCATCGCCGACCTGGGCCGCCAGGCCTACATGGGCGGCGACACCCGCTACGGCGACGTCCAGATGCTCCTCGACGCGCAGAGCCCCACGGAGCTGCTGCAGCAGGCCGCCACGATGGAGGTCATCGGGGACCACCGGGCCGCCCAGCTCCAGGACTTCCTGACCGTCGAGCAGCGGGTGGAGGACGCCGCCCGCGCCGCCGAGGACGCCGTCGCCCGGCGGGACGCGGCCGCCCGTGCCGCCGACGAGGCCGAGGCCGCCGCCAACGCCCACCTCGCCGAGGCCCAGGCCGAGTTCGACGCCCGCTCGGCGGAGAAGGCCTCCCTGGAGGAGCAGCTCCGCCAGGCGGGGGAGCGGCTGCTGGCCTCCCAGGGCGCGGCCGACCCCGGCGCGGCGTGGAGCCAGCGGCAGTCCCAGGCGCAGGCGCTGTCCAGCGCGCAGAGCTCGACCGCCATGCCGACCGCCGGACGGGTCACCTCCTGCTACGGGGCCCGCTGGGGGACCCTGCACCAGGGCGTCGACATCGCCGCGCCCATCGGCACGCCGATCTACGTCCCCGAGGACGGCGTCGTGCTGCAGGCCGGCCCGGCCAGCGGGTTCGGGCAGGCCGTGTACGTCCAGCACGGCGACGGCCAGATCACCCTCTACGGCCACGTGAACCGGTTCTTCGTCGGCGCCGGGCAGGTGGTCACCGCCGGCCAGCAGATCGCGGAGGTCGGCAACAAGGGCCAGTCCACGGGGCCGCACCTGCACTTCGAGGTGCACCAGGGCGGGCTGTACGCGAACCGGGTGAACCCGGTGCCGTGGCTGACCGCGCACGGCATCGCGGTGGGCGGCTGCTGACGTCGGCCTGACACGGGTGCGGCCGCCGGGGTGGACCCGGCGGCCGCAGCCGTCCTCAGCGCCTCCCGCGCAGCCGGCCGAGGAGCCCGCCCACGCCGCCGAGCGTCTGCGCGGCCAGTTGCAGGATCGGGCCCCCGGGGATGCCGGGTGCTGACTGCACGATCGGCGCCAGCGCCAGCAGTCCGCCGATCTCGTGCACCTTGAGCCGGCGGCGGGCCAGCGCGACCACCGGGTTCACCCGCCCGGACGCCGCCTCCAGGAGCAGGTCGGCCGGCGCCTCGACCGCCGTCCCCGTCGGCCGGCCCGGGGGCAGCCGCCCGACGGTCCAGCCGTCGCCGTCGGCGGCGAACCGCCACCCGCCGTCCGGCGTGGCGAGCCCGGCGCCCCCGGTGATCCCGTTCGCCGCCGCCAGCGCACCGGTCACGTCGGCGAGCGCGGCCAGCCCGGACTGCAGCACCGGCGCCGGGACCGGTGGTGCTCCGGCCTCGGCCAGGTCCAGCCCGTGCACCGCCAGCTCGTAGGCCTGGCCGAGCACCACGCTGAGCAGGGGGAGCCGGCCGACGACGGCGACCGCCGGGGCGGTGTCCAGCTCGACCGGTTCCTCGGCCAGGTAGCGGGCGGTGGCCTCCCGGTTGCGGTGCAGTGCCGCGAGCACCTCCGCGCGCGACGCGGCGCGGTGCGCGGCGGTCACCCGGGCGTTGGTGGCGTCAGCGTCGGGTGGGGTCCCGGTCCCGCCGGTGCGCGCGGAGGCGATGAGGTCGGCCAGCGCGGCGTGGTCCGCCCAGCAGCCCAGGTGCACGCACACCTCGTGCGCCCGCCAGCCGGGCAGCCGGGTGGGGCGGTCCAGGTCGACGGTCGCGGCCTGCTCCAGGAAGGCGTCCCACGCGTCGAGGACCATCCCGCCGACCTCGTCCCGCCCGGCACCGGCCATGCCCTGCTGTCGCACCATGCCGCGGCTCCTACCCCGGAGCCCGCGGGCCAGGCGCGCCGTCCACTTGAACCCCGACGGCGGTCCGCGCAGCCTGGAGGGGTGACACGCAGCGGCACGACGCGCGGAACGGTGATCCGCTGGGACGAGGACCGTCGGGCCGGGCTGGTCGAGGCACCGGACCTGCCCGGCGGCTGCTGGGTGGACGCCTCGGTCGTCGACGGCCCGCACGGGGGGACGCTCCGCGCCGGCCAGGTGGTCGACGTCGACTGGACCGAGCCCGGGGCCGAGGGCGTCCCGTTCCGGGCGACACGGGTGGTGCCGCGGGAGGACCTGCAGGCCACACTGGGTGCCTGACGCCGTGTCGGCACCCGTGTCCCGCGGTCCTGCTCGCTACGCTGGGTGAGCAGGACCGCCTGCGCCGAGCCCGCCTGGGGATCGGCTTGTGGGCCCACGGGGGAGATCCTGTGGATGGTGTGTGGGTGGCACCGGATGGCTGGACGCCGGTCCCCTGTGCATGGTATGGCCCGCTGACCAGCGCATAGAGGTCCTGGCGGTGACCATCCGTCACATGTGTCTCATCCGCCCCTCCCGCACTGGCGCGATCGGGTGACCATCGTGCAAACTGTTCCCGGGACCCCTGGTCCGGAACCGCCGAACACAGCCTGTCACCGAATCGATCGTCCGTTGGGGAAGACGAGACCGATCGAGTCGATGGAGGTGCCCCGTGCAGCGACGGTCTACCCAGGGTGTCGTCTTCGTGCACGCGTGCCCGAAGGCGCTCTGCCAGCACGTCGAGTGGGCGCTCGAACGCGTCGTCGGCGCGCCGGTCTCCCTGTCGTGGGCCGACCAGCCCGCGGCACACGGTTCCTACCGTGCCGAGGTCGCCTGGACCGGCGCCCCCGGCACGGGTGCGAAGCTGGTGGCTGCGCTGCGCGCGTGGCCCATGCTGCGCTTCGAGGTGACCGAGGAAGCCAGTCACGGCAACGACGGCGAGCGCATGTCGTACGTGCCCGGGCACGGCGTCTTCCGGGCACCCACGAGCGCCAACGGTGACCTCATCGTCACCGAGCAGCAGCTGCGCCACCTGGCCGCCACCGCGACGTCCATCGAGGCGTTCCGGCACGGTGTCGACCAGCTCCTCGGCGCGGCCTGGGACGCCGACCTCGAGGTCTACCGTCACGCCGGCGACGGCAGCCCCATCACCTGGCTGCACCAGGTGGTCTGAGGGAGGACTGGACCGGTCTCATCACGATCCGACTACGACGAGTCGAGGGTTCCCACCTCCGGTCGTAGGCTCAGGCAGGTCGTCCGGACGTCGTCGGGGAAGCGGCGTCCGGACGGCCACCGGCTCCGACGCGACGGGGCCCGGCACCACTCGGTGCCGGGCCCCGTCGTCGTTCGTCGCGCCGGGAGGTCCTCCCGTCCCGCCGCGCGTCCTCTCGCTCCGTCTGCGCTGGGGGAGGACGCGCCGGGATCAGGGTCCCTGATCCCGGCTCCGCCCCCTAGAGCGGGATGTTGCCGTGGGCTCCGCGCCCGGCCGGCGCCGCCGCCAGCGCCTCGATCAGCCGGGCCCGCGTCCGGGAGGGCTCGACCACCTCGTCGACGACGCCGATCTGCAGCGCCCGGTTCACCCCGCCGGCGATCCGCTCGTGCTCGGCGGCCAGCTGGGCGTGCAGCGCCTCCCGCTCGGCCGGCGGGACGGCGGCCAGCTTCTTGCGGTGCAGGATGCCCACGGCCGCCTTGGCGCCCATGACGGCGACCTCGGCGCCCGGCCAGGCGAACACCGCCGTCGCGCCGAGCGAGCGGGCGTTCATCGCGATGTAGGCCCCGCCGTAGGACTTGCGGGTCACCAGCGTCACCCGCGGGACCACCGCCTCGGCGAACGCGTGCAGCAGCTTCGCGCCGCGCCGGACGACGCCGTCCCACTCCTGGCCGACACCGGGCAGGTAGCCCGGGACGTCGACGAGGACGACCAGGGGGACGCCGAAGGCGTCGCACATCCGCACGAAGCGGGCGGCCTTCTCGGCCGACGCGGAGTCCAGGCACCCGCCCAGTCGCAGCGGGTTGTTCGCCACGACCCCGACCGTCCGCCCGGCCAGCCGGCCGAGGGTGGTGACGATGTTGGGCGCCCAGCGCGGGTGCAGTTCCAGCCCGGGGCCGTCGAGGACCGCGCCGACCAGCGGCTTGACGTCGTAGGCCCGCTGCGGCTGCTCGGGCAGCAGGGCGCGCAGGTCGACGTCCGGCTCTCCGGTGGAGGGTGCCAGCGAGCCCTGCGCGGAGAGCAGGTCCACCGCGGTGCGGGCGGTCTCCAGGGCGGCCCGCTCGGTCTCGGTGACGACGTGGACGACGCCGCTGCGCCGGCCGTGGGTGTCCGGGCCGCCCAACCGCTCCATGTCCACGTCCTCGCCGGTGACCGAGCGGACGACCTCGGGGCCGGTGACGAACACCCGTCCGGCGGGGCCCATGACGACCAGGTCGGTCAGCGCCGGACCGTAGGCGGCGCCGCCGGCGGCCGGGCCGAGCACCACCGAGATCTGCGGGACCCGCCCGGAGGCCCGGACCATCGCCGCGAAGACCTCACCGACCGCGTGCAGCGCCGTCACGCCCTCGGCGAGGCGCGCGCCGCCGGAGTGCCAGATCCCGACGACCGGGACCCGCTCGCGCAGCGCGGTGTCGATGGCGTCGACGATGTGCCGGCAGCCGTCGAGGCCCATGGCGCCGCCCATGACGGTCGCGTCGGTGCAGTAGGCGATCGCCGGGGTCCCCGACACCCTGCCTCGCGCCGCCACGACCCCCGAGACGTCGCGCGGGCGGAGGAGGGTCATCGAGCCCGCGTCGAAGAACCGCAGCAGGCGGTCCTCCGGGTCGCGCGGGTCGACCGCGGTCGGGACGGGGGCGGGGGACAGGGTGGTCACGGGATCTCCGGCCTCTCCGGGGTCGGGCGTGCCTGGACAGCCGCCATCGCGGGACCGGCACCGAGGTGGTGCCGGCCCCGTCGGGCGGGGCAGCGGGGTCCTTGCTCAGGCGGTGGTGAACACCAGTGCGATGTTGTGCCCGCCGAAGCCGAAGGAGTCGTTCACCGCGGCGGTGAGCCGGGCGCGCCGGGGCTCCCGGCGCACGATGTCGAGGGCCTGGACGGCGGCGTCGTCGTCCGGGTCGTCGAGGTTGGCCGTCGCCGGCACGACCTGCTCCCGGAGCGCGAGGATCGTGAACACCGACTCCAGCGCCCCGGCCGCGCCGAGCAGGTGCCCGGTCTGGCTCTTGGTGGCGGTCACCAGCACGTGCTCGCCGATCGTGTTGCGGATGGCGGCGGCCTCGGCGGTGTCACCCACCGGCGTGGAGGTTGCGTGCGCGTTGACGTGGCCGATGTCGGCGGGCGCGAGCCCGGCGTCACGGACCGCGGCGGCGATCGCCCGGCCGGCGCCCTCGCCCTCGGGGTGCGGGGCGACCAGGTCGTAGCCGTCGGCCGTCGCCCCCGCACCGGCGAGCCGGGCGTGGACGCGCGCACCGCGGGCCCGAGCGGCGTCGGCGCGCTCCAGCACCAGGGCCGCGGCGCCCTCACCGAGGACGAACCCGTCCCGGGCCTTGTCGAACGGCCGGGAGGCGCGCTCGGGCTCGTCGTTGCGGGTGCTCATCGCCCGCATGGCCGCGAACCCCGCCATGGGCAGCGGGTGGACGACGGCCTCGGCGCCGCCGACCAGGACGACGTCGGCGCGGTCGAACCGCAGGAGGTCCAGCCCCCAGCGGATCGCCTCGGCGCCGGACGCGCAGGCGCTGACCGGTGCGTGCACGCCGCCCTTGGCGCCCACGGCCAGGCCGACTGCCGCCGCCGGGCCGTTGGGCATGAGCATCGGGATGGTGAAGGGGGAGACCCGCTTGGGGCCCTTCTCCTCCAGGACGTCGTCCTGGCCGAGCAGGGTCAGCGCTCCGCCGATGCCGGTGCCGAACACGACCGCGACCCGCTCCGGGGCGACGCCGGCCTCGGCGGCGCCGGACTCGCGCCAGGCCTCCTCGGCGGCGACCACCGCGACCTGCTGGCTGCGGTCCAGCCGGCGGGCGCGCACCCGGTCGATCTGCTCGGCGGGATCCCTGGCCAGGGTGGCGGCCAGCTGTGCCGGGAACTGCTTGACCCAGTCGTCCTCGAGACGGCGGACCCCCGACCGCCCGGCCAGCAGTGCGTCCCACGTGCTGGCGACGTCGCCTCCGAGCGGCGTGGTGGCGCCGAGACCGGTGACGACGACGTCGCCGACAGACGTGCTCATGACGGGTTCCTCCTGGGACGTGCGGCCGGGGGCCGGGGGTGCCGGGTGGGCGTCAGCCCCGGTTCTTCTGGATGTAGCTCATCGCGTCGCCGACGGTCTTGATGTTGCCGAGCTCGTCGTCGGGGATGGCGACGCCGAACTTGTCCTCGACCGCGGTGGCGATCTCGACCATCGACAGGGAGTCGACGTCGAGGTCCTCCGTGAACGACTTCTCCGGGGTGGCGTCGGCCGGCGCGACCCCGGCGACCTCCTCCAGGATCTCGGCCAGACCGGTCTGGATGTCCTCGCTCACGCGAAGGTCCTCTCTCTCGGGTGGGGCGGGGTGTCCCGCCGTCGGGCCCCTGTGGCCCGAGGGTCTGTGGGTGCCCGTCAGGGCAGGCGGAACACCTGACCGGCGAAGGTGAGCCCGGCGCCGTAGCCGAGCACCAGGGCCAGGTCGCCGCTCTTCGCCTCGCCCGACTCCAGCAGCGCGGTCAGCGCCAGGGGGATGGAGGCCGCGGAGGTGTTGCCGGACTGGACGATGTCCCGGGCGACGACGGTGCGCTCGCCGAACCCGAGCCGCTTGGTCATCGACTCGACGATGCGCAGGTTGGCCTGGTGGGGGGCGAAGACGTCGATGTCCTTGGCCCCCACGCCGGCGGTCTCCATCGCCTCGACCAGCGTCTCGGTGAGACGGGTGGTGGCCCACCGGTAGACGGCCTGCCCCGCCATGGTCATCGTGGAGCTGCCCGCGGCGATCTCGATGGCGTTGTGCTGGTCGCCGTCGCTGCCCCAGACGACCGGGCCGATCGCCGGCTCGTCGGAGGGGCCGACCACCGCGGCGCCGGCGCCGTCGGCGAAGATCACCGCGGTCGAGCGGTCGGTGAGGTCGGTGACGTCGGTCAGCCGCTCCGCCCCGATGACCAGCGCGTGCCGCGCCGACCCGGTGCGGATGGAGTCGGCGGCCACGCCGAGGGCGTAGCAGAAGCCGGCACACCCGGCGTTGAGGTCGAACGAGCCCGGCCGCGGGATGCCCAGCCGGTAGGCGACCTGCGGGCCGATGCCCGGGATCGGCGCCCGGAGGCTCGCGCTGGCGACGATCACCAGGTCGACCTCGTCGGGGGACAGGCCGCTGGCGGCCAGTGCCTTGCCGCCGGCCGCGATGGCCATCTCGACGAGCGTCTCGTCCTCGGACGCCCAGCGTCGCTCGGCGATGCCGACGCGGGTCCGGATCCACTCGTCGTTGGTCTCCATCACCCCCGCGAGCTCGTCGTTGGTCACCCGCCGGCGCGGCCGGTAGGCGCCCAGGCCCAGCAGCCGCGCGCCGGGCGCGCCCTCCCGCAGCTTGATCGTGGTGGTCACGGAACCTCCTCGCTGACGCTCGTCGGCGTCGTGACCGACGGTGCTCTGCTTCCCCTCGCGAGCTCGGTCACTGCGACACCTCCGGGTAGAGCCGGGCGATCGGGTCCCCTGCATCGACCAGGTCGCCGTCCTGCACGAGCCACTCGGCGAGTACCCCGTCGTACCCGGCTGAGACGTTGACGTCCTCGCGGCGGCTGTGGATCCGGCCCAGCGGGGTGCCGGCGGGCAGTCGCGTGCCCTCCGCGACGTCGGCCGGGCTCACCGTGCCCCGCACCGGGGAGACGACGACCCGCCAGTCGGGCTGGTGCACGGCCTCGGCCCGGCCCCGCTCGGCGTCGATGAGCTCGCGCGCGCGGTCGAGGTCGGCCGGGCCGCCGATGGCGAGGACCTCGATGTCCGAGCCCTTCCACTCCCGCTTGGCCAGTCCCGCGAGCGCGCCGGCCGGCGGCAGCTCGATCGCGGCGGTCACGCCGAGGTCCCGCAGCGTGGCCAGGCAGGCGTCGAACCGCACCGGGCTGGTGACCTGGCTGACCAGCCGGGACAGCGCCTCGGCCCCCGAGGTCACCGCGGCGCCGTCGGCGTTGGACAGCAGCAGCCGGCTGGGGTCGGCCGGCTGCAGCCCGCCGACCAGGCCCTCGAGCTCCGCGCGGGCCGGGGCCATGTACCGGGTGTGGAAGGCGCCGGCGACCGACAGCGGCACGACCCGCGCCTTGGCCGGCGGGTTCGCCTTGAGCGCGGCCAGCCCGTCGAGCGGGCCGGCCGCGACGACCTGTCCGCCGCCGTTCACGTTGGCCGGCACCAGTCCGTGCTGCTCCAGCGCCGCGGCGAGCTCGTCCGGGTCCCCGCCCAGGACGGCGGACATCCCCGTGGGCGTCTGCGCGCAGGCAGCGGCCATCGCGCGGCCGCGGACGGCGGTCAGCGCGATCGCCGCCTCGACGCTGAGCACCCCGGCCAGCGCCGCGGCGGTCAGCTCGCCGACGCTGTGGCCGGTGATGACGACGTCCCGGCCGGCCTGCGGCGTGTGGGCGACCGGCCCGGGCAGGCCGCCCAGCTCGCGGGCGATGAACAGGCTCATCGCCACCACGAGCGGCTGGGTCACCGCGGTGTCCTTGATCGCCTCCGCGTCGCCGGTCGTGCCCAGCGAGAGGAGGTCGGCGTCGGCGATGGCGCCGGCCCAGCGGAAGAAGGACTCGGCGCCGGGGAGCTCCAGCCAGTCGGTGAGCATCCCGGGCTTCTGCGCCCCCTGTCCGGGGGCGAGGACGGCCAGCACGTCCCTCACCGTTGCAGACGACGCGGGGTGACGCGGTGGTGAACGGCACGAAACCACAGGGCTGCTCTTTGGAGGGTTGCTACAACAGAAGCGGGATCCCGGGCGCGTTCTACGAGAGTCGGTGGTGGGAACCACACTGAACCGGACGGCTCAGTGCCAGAGGGAACGGTCCTCGTCCAGCGCGGCGAGGGCGAGCGCGACCTGCAGAGTCCAGCCCCCGCGGGGGTCGGTGGCCGACATCCCGGTGAGCTCGGTGGCCCGCCTGAGCCGGTAGCGCACCGTGTTCGGGTGGACGAACAGGGCACGGGCGCTGGCCTCCAGGTTGCCCCCGCTGGCCAGCACCGCCCGGACCGTCTCCAGCACCTCGCCGCCGGCGGTCTGCAGCGGGAGCGCGACCCGCTCCCGCAGGGTGGCCCGTGCGGTCGGGTCGCCGTCCAGGGCGCGTTCGGGCAGCAGCGCGTCGGCCGGCACCGGGCGGGGGGCGCCGGGCCAGGCGCGGGCGGCCCGCAGGCCGGCGAGGGCGGCGGCGGCGGAATCACCGGCGTGGCTGAGGGAGTCGACGACCGGGCCGCTGACCACCGGGCCGGGGCCGAACTCGTCACTGACCCGGTCGGCGACCGCCTCCAGGTCCTCGGACCCGCCGAGGACGACGACCAGCTGGTCGGCGTGCACCCCGACGAGGACCTCGCTGCGCATCTGCCGTGCGGCCCGGCGCGCGGCGGTGTGCGCGTCGCCGTCGGGAGGCGCGGCACCGACCACCACGGTGACCGGGCTCATCGCCGCCCAGCCCAGGGCCGAGGCGCGCCCGGAGAGCTCCTCGGTGCGCTCGCCGCGGACCAGCGCGTCGACGACGAGCGCCTCGAGCCGTGCGTCCCAGGCGCCGCGGCTCTCGGCGAAGGTCGCGTAGACGTGCGCCGTCGCGAAGGCCACCTCACGGCTGAACTGCAGCACGGCCAGGCGCAGCGCGTCGCCGTCCCCCGGCTCGGCCACGGACTCCACGAAGTCGTCCATCACCTCCACGGTCACCTTGATCAGGTCCACCGTGTGCTTGAGCGGGACGACGCGGGCCAGCTCGCGGGGCGCGGCGCCGAACACCTCGCCGGTCAGCCGGGGCGGTCGGGTCGGGTTCCGGCACCACTCGACGAGCGAGGCGATGCCGGCCTGGGCCACGAGCATCACCCAGGAGCGCTGGTCGGCCGGCATGGTCCGGAACCACGAGAGGTCCTCGTCCATCCGGGCGACCGCGCGGGTGGCCAGCGAGCCGGAGGCGCGCTCCAGCCGCCGCAGCGTCGCTGCGGAGGGCGGGCGGTGGTCTCCCCGGTCGGGCACCACCCCACCTTGTCACGGATCGCCGACACCCCGGCCGAGCCCGGATGGTCCCCGTGCCCGCCGGTCGGGGACAGTGGGGTCGTGTCGGTGCTGAGTGCGGACAGGGCGCGGACCGCCCGCCGTCGGGCGCTGACCGCGGTGGGCGGCTGTCTCGGCGTGCTCGGGGCGCTCGGTGCCGGGGTGCTCGTGGGCTTCGCGCCGCAGGTCCGGCTGGACGCGGCGGTCAGCTCCGCCCTGTACGCCGGCGACGACCGCTCGGCCGCCACGGACCTGCTGCTCGAGGTGCTCACCACGCCCGGCGTGGTCTGGTTCCGCGTGCTGGCGTCCCTCCCCGTGCTGTTCTGGCTGGGGACCCGCCGGGCCTGGTGGACGGCGGCGTTCGTGGTCGCCGCCAACGTGACCGTCAGCCCGGTCACCGTGCTGCTCAAGGAGCTGGTCGGCCGGGTGCGCCCGGCCTTCGAGGACGGCGGGCTCCACTACGGCGGGCTGAGCTTCCCCAGCGGGCACTCCTCGGGCATCGCCACGCTGGTGACGGTGGCCCTCGTGCTGGCCTGGCCGCGGCTGTCGCCCCACGCCCGCCGGTGGGCGGTGGCCGGCGGGGTCGCCCTCGCCGTCCTGGTGGGGCTGACCCGCATGTGGCTCGGGGTGCACTTCCTCTCCGACGTCGTCGGCGGCTGGTCGCTGGGGGCGGCGTGGGTCCTCGGACTCGCGGTGGCCTTCGGCGCGCTCCCCGGCGGCCGCGCCGCCCTACCCGCCCGGGAGACGACATGAGCCTGGAGTCCCAGGTCCTGCTGGAGCCGGACGACGGCTCGCTGGGTCCGCTGCTGCGGATGGCGCACGACCGGCTGGCTCCCGGAACGGGCTACGGCCGGCACCCGCACCGGGCGGTCGACGTCGTGGCCGTGGTGCTCGAGGGCTCCCTGCGCCACGGCTGGGGGGACGGTGCGCGGATGGCGGCCGGCGACGTGGCGGTGCTGCGGGCCGGCACCGGGCTGGAGCACGACGAGGTCGCGGGGGACGCCGGGGCGCGGGTGCTGCAGACCCACCTGCGCAGCGCCGCCCCGGGGCTCGGCGCCACCCACGAGGTCCACCGCAACGCCGACGGCTGGGTGGACCTCCGTCGCCCCGACGTCCGGCTCTGGGTCGAGGCGGTGGACGCCGGGACCTCGACGACCGTGCCGCCCGGCCTGCTCGTCCTGGCCGGCCCGGACGGCACCCGGGTCGAGCGGCAGGACGGCGGGCCGGTGGCCGGCCCGGTGACCGCGCTGGTGTGGGAACTGGACACGTCCCGCCCGGCCTGGGCTCGGGACTGAGGCGCCGGGGCGCGGCACCGGCGCCCCGTGGGACAGAGTGGGGGGCATGCCGACCTCCGCACCCGACCTGTTGGCCGCGGCCCGTGCCGACGCCGACCGCACCGTCGACCTGCGCCGCCGGCTGCACCGCCGGCCCGAGATCGGCCTGCACCTGCCGCACACGCAGGCGACCGTCCTCGAGGAGCTCGCGGACCTGCCCGTGGAGGTGACGGTCGGGACGTCGACGACCTCGGCGGTCGCCGTCCTGCGCGGGGCCCGCCCGGGGCCGTCGTACCTGCTGCGGGCCGACATGGACGCCCTCCCCGTCCACGAGGACACCGGCCTGCCCTTCGCCTCCGAGGTGCCCGGGGCGATGCACGCCTGCGGCCACGACCTGCACGTCGCGATGCTGATGGGTGCCGCCCGGCTGCTGGCCGAGCGGCGCGACGAGCTGGCCGGCCAGGTCGTGCTGATGCTCCAGCCGGGGGAGGAGGGCTTCCACGGCGCCCGGTACATGCTCGACGAGGGGCTGCTGGACGTCGTCCCCGAGGCCCCGGTCTCCGGCGCGTTCGCGATGCACGTGTTCGCCACCCAGCCCAGCGGCGTGGTCAGCGTGCGGCCGGGGCCGATGATGGCCGCCGCCGACCACTGGCTGGTGACCGTCTGCGGTCGCGGGGGTCACGCGTCCATGCCGCACGCGGCGGCCGACCCGGTGCCGGTCGCGGCCGAGATCGTGCTGGCGCTGCAGGCGACGGTGACCCGGCGGGCGCCCGTCTTCGACCCGGCGGTGCTGACCGTCGCGCACCTGTCGGCCGGGTCGACCGACAACGTCATCCCCGACACCGCGTTCCTGGAGGGGACGATCCGCACGCTCTCGGACGAGCGCCGGGCCGACATGGTGGCGTCGGTGCGCCGGGTGGCCGAGCACGTGGCCGCGGCGCACGAGATGACCGTGGAGTTCGAGCACCGGCGGGGGTACCCGGTGACGGTCAACGACGCCGCTGTGGCCGACCGGGTGCGGACGACGGCGGCGACGCTGCTCGGCGGCGAGCGCAGCGTGGCCGCACGGGAGCCCCTGATGGGCGCGGAGGACTTCTCCTACGTGCTGGAGCGGGTGCCCGGCGCGATGGCCTTCCTCGGCGCCTGCCCGCCGGGGCAGGACCCGGCCATGGCGGCCGGCAACCACTCCAACCTCGTCGTCTTCGACGAGGACGTGCTGCCCGACGGCGCCGCGCTCTACGCCGCGATGGCCCTGGAGGCCCTCGCCGCCTGAGTGGAGGACCACGGTGCGGAGGACCCGCCCGTTCTACTCCGCCCTGACCAGGGCGACCACGTCGGCGGCGCAGCCCCAGGAGAGCGTGACCCCGGCGCCGCCGTGGCCGTAGCAGGTCACCACCGGCCGGCCCCCGACCTCGATGCGCTCCAACCGGACGGTGGGCCGGCCCGGCCGCAGCCCCACGGCCCGGGAGAGCACCGGGGCGTCGGCGAGCGCGGGGACCAGCGCCCGCGCCCGGGCCAGGATCGCGGCCTCGACGTCGGGGTCCGGCTCGGTGCCTGTCGCGCCGTCGACGGCGGTGCCGCCGCAGACGACGTCCGAGCCGCGCGGGACCACGTAGGTGAGGCCGGCCGGGTTCTCCTCGTCGAGCACCCAGCCGGACAGCCCCGGGTCGGCCAGCCGGACGACCTGCCCCTGCACCGGCGTCGGGGTGGGATCGCCCACCAGCGGTCCCGACGCCAGGCCGGCGGCCAGGACGACCGCCTCGCCGGGGACGTCGGCCAGCCGCTCCACCCGGCCGGGGACGACGTCCACCCCCGCCGCGCGGCAGGCGCCGGCCAGCCACGGCAGGTAGCGGCCCATGTCGGCCACCGGCAGGGTGCACCGGGTGCCGCCCGGCGTCCCGGACGGGAGCTCGTCGGGAGCGGCCGGCCGGTGCCCGGGCACGCCCGGCGCCCACCAGAGGTCCGGCTCCGGCGTGCGGTGCACGACCGTCCCGGGGCGCAGCGCGACACCGGTCGCCGGGTCGTCGGCGAGCCGCGTGAAGGCCGCCAGCGACCCCGCGCCCCAGCGCAGCACGGCGTCGGCCGGCGCCGCCCGGTAGGGGAACCACAGCGCGGCCGCGACCGCCGAGGTGGTCGCGGCGGGTGGGTCGGCGGTGTGCACCCGCACGCGGCAGCCGGCCCGGGCCAGCTCGAGGGCACAGGTCAGGCCCACCACCCCGCCGCCGACGACGGCCACCTCCCGGTGGCCGCCGCCGGCGGGCGGAGTGCGGGGCGGGGAGCCGCTCAGGTGGCCGGGCTCGGGTCCGACCGCTCCTCCTCCGGCGCGGCCTGCACGTCGCGGACCTGGTACTTCTCCACCGCCTGCCGGACGACGTCGCGGTCCACCTCGCCGCGCTTGGCCAGCTCGCCGAGGGTGCGGACGACGATCGACTCCGCGTCGACGTGGAAGTGCCGCCGGAGCGCGGGGCGGGTGTCGGACAGGCCGAACCCGTCGGTGCCCAGGGTCGCCATCCCGCCGGGCACGTACGGCGCGATCAGGTCGGGGACCGCCCGCATCCAGTCCGACACCGCCACGACCGGGCCGGGGGTGTCCTGGAGCCGCTGCGTGACGTACGGGACCTGCGGCTCCTCCTCGGGGTGGAGCAGGTTGTGCTCGTCGGCCTCGTCGGCCTGCCGGCGCAGCTCCGTCCACGAGGTCACCGACCACACGTCGGCCGAGACGCCCCAGTCGTTCGCCAGCAGCTCCTGCGCCCGCAGTGCCCACGGCACCGCGACGCCGGAGGCGAGCACCTGCGCCTTGGGCCCGTCACCCTGCTGCCCGGGTGCGTACAGGTACATGCCGGCCAGCAGGCCCTGCATGTCCAGCCCCTCCGGCTCGGCCGGCTGGTTGTACGGCTCGTTGTAGACCGTCAGGTAGTACATGACGTCGGGTGAACGGTGCCCGCCCAGCGGCGAGCCCGGGTCGTCCCCGTACATGCGCACCAGGGCGTCGCGCGTGATGTGGGCGACCTCGTAGGAGAACGCCGGGTCGTACGACACCACCCCGGGGTTGGTGTGGGCGAGCAGCAGCGAGTGCCCGTCCTCGTGCTGCAGGCCCTCGCCGTTGAGCGTGGTCCGGCCCGCGGTGGCGCCGAGGAGGAAGCCGCGGGTCATCTGGTCGGCCGCGGCCCAGAAGGCGTCGCCGGTCCGCTGGAACCCGAACATCGAGTAGAAGATGTAGATCGGGATCATCGGCTCGCCGTGCGTGGAGTACGACGTGCCGACGGCGGTGAACGACGCGGCGGAGCCGGCCTCGTTGATGCCCTCGTGCAGGATCTGGCCCTGCTGGGACTCCTTGTAGGCCAGCATCAGCTCGCGGTCGACCGAGGTGTAGCGCTGCCCGTGCGGCGAGTAGATCTTCTGCGTCGGGAACAGCGAGTCCATGCCGAAGGTGCGGGCCTCGTCGGGGATGACCGGCACGAACCGCGGACCGAGCTCGGAGTCCTTGAGCAGCTCCTTGAGCAGGCGGACGAACGCCATCGTCGTCGCCACCTCCTGCTTGCCCGAGCCGCGGCGCAGGATGTCGAGCGCCTTGTCCTCCGGCGCCTTGAGGGTCTTGAACTCCGCCCGCCGCCGGGGGACCGCCCCGCCCAGGGCCCGGCGCCGCTCGAGCATGTACTGCATCTCGTCGGAGTTCGGGTCGGGCTTGTAGTAGGGCGGCAGCGTCTTGTCCAGCTGCTCGTCGGGGATCGGCAGGTAGAGCCGGTCGCGGAAGTTCGCGAGGTCCTCGGCGGTCAGCTTCTTCATCTGGTGGGTCGAGTTGCGGCCCTCGAAGTGGCTGCCCAGCGTCCAGCCCTTGATGGTCTTGGCGAGGATGACCGTCGGCTGGCCCTTGTGCTCCACGGCGGCCTTGTAGGCGGCGTAGAGCTTGCGGTAGTCGTGCCCGCCGCGGGAGAGCGCCCAGATCTCCTTGTCGCTCATGTTCTCGACGAGCTTGCGGGTGCGCGGGTCGCGACCGAAGAAGTGCTCGCGCACGAAGGCGCCGTCCTCGGCCTTGTACGTCTGGTAGTCCCCGTCGGGGGTGACGTTCATCAGGTTGACCAGCGCGCCGTCGCGGTCGGCGGCCAGCAGCGGGTCCCACTCCCGGCCCCAGATCACCTTGATGACGTTCCAGCCGGCGCCGCGGAAGAACGACTCCAGCTCCTGGATGACCTTGCCGTTCCCGCGGACCGGGCCGTCGAGCCGCTGCAGGTTGCAGTTGATGACGAAGGTGAGGTTGTCCAGCTCCTCGCGGGCCGCCAGGCCGATGGCGCCGAGCGACTCGGGCTCGTCCATCTCGCCGTCGCCGAGGAAGGCCCACACGTGCTGGTCGGAGGTGTCCTTGACGCCCCGCGAGTGCAGGTAGCGGTTGAACCGCGCCTGGTAGATCGCGTTGATCGGGCCCAGGCCCATGGAGACGGTCGGGAACTCCCAGAAGTCCGACATGAGCCGCGGGTGCGGGTAGCTCGACAGCCCGCCGCCGGGGTGGCTGACCTCCTGGCGGAAGCCGTCCATCTGCTGCTCGGTCAGCCGGCCCTCGAGGAAGGCGCGGGCGTAGATGCCGGGGGAGGCGTGCCCCTGGAACCAGATCTGGTCGCCGCCGCCGGGGTGGTCCTTGCCGCGGAAGAAGTGGTTGAACCCGACCTCGTACAGGGACGCCGACGAGGCGTAGGACGAGATGTGGCCACCGACGGCGATGCCCGGCCGCTGCGCCCGGTGGACCATGATCGCGGCGTTCCATCGGATGTAGGCGCGGATGCGCCGTTCGACGTGCTCGTCGCCGGGGAACCACGGCTCGCGCTCGGGCGGGATGGTGTTGATGTAGTCGGTGCTGCGCAGGGAAGGGACGCCCACCTGCTGCTCACGGCTGCGTTCCAGCATCCGGAGCATGAGGTAGCGGGCCCGGCCGCGGCCGGCGTGGTCGACCACGGCGTCCAGCGACTCCAGCCACTCCTGGGTCTCGTCGGGGTCGATGTCGACCAGCTGGCTGGGGAGCCCGTTCGTGATGACCGCGCGGGCCTTGCCTGCATCGCGGGCGGGGTCGCCGTCCGACTGCTGCGGTGCGCTCATGTGCACATCGTCTCCCCTTCGTTCCCTCCACGTCACGCCAGCGCCCACATGTCGGGACGACGGGTCGGAACGGCGCCGTCCTTCGAGCGCTTGCACCTGACCAGGCATGCCCTACGCTTCCGCCAACGCCGACCGGTGTCACCGGGCGGACGAGCGCCCCAACACCAGGGGCACGGAGACCGGAACGGACGGAAGGGGTGACATGACCAGGCTGCGGGGACCACTCCCGCCGGTCGTGTCCGCCGCCCGTCGTCTCCCCGCGCGCTCCAGGTCTTCGACAGCACCCCACCGCCGGACCGTGCACGATCGTGCGCACCGGCTCCCCGCACCGGAACCGATGGAGGAACAGCAGGGATGAGCGTCGACTCGGGCAGCGCCAGCATGGCGGCCCGGCTGGGCATCAAGCCGGGCATGGTCGTGCAGGAGCTCGGCTGGGACGAGGACGCCGACGAGGACCTGCGGGACTCCATCGTCGAGGTGTCCGGCGGTGAGATGGTCGACGAGGACACCGACGAGGTGGCCGACGTCGTCCTGCTCTGGTGGCGTGAGGACGACGGCGACCTGTTCGACGCCCTCACCGACGCGCTGGCCTCCCTCGCCGACGACGGTGTGGTGTGGCTGCTGGTCCCCAAGTCCGGGCGGCCCGGCCACGTCGAGCCCAGCGACGTCACCGAGGTCGCGCCGACCGCCGGCCTGACGCAGACCAGCAGCGTCTCCGCGGCCAAGGACTGGTCGGGGATCCGCCTGGTCACCCCGAAGACGGCCCGCTCCCGCCGCTGACGGACCGACCACCTCCCCCCGTCGGGGCCGCACCGCGGCGGGCCCTGCGAGGGGGCCGTCCCAGCCCGTTCCCCCCGTGGGGCACGATCGGGGCCATGAGCCTCTCCGTCGGTGACGTCGCGCCCGAGTTCAGCCTCCCCGACCAGGACAAGCAGGTCGTCTCCCTGGCCGACCTGCGGGGCACCCCCGTGCTGCTGGTCTTCTACCCCTTCGCCTTCTCCGGCATCTGCACCGGCGAGCTGTGCCAGCTGCGCGACGAGCTGGCCACCTACACCGACGCCGGCGTCCGGGTGCTGGCCATCAGCACCGACCCGATGTTCAGCCTCAAGGCGTTCAAGGCCCAGGAGGGCTTCGACTTCCCGCTGCTGAGCGACTTCTGGCCGCACGGTGCCGTCGCGCAGGCCTACGGCGTCTTCAACGACAAGGCCGGCATGGCCGTGCGCGGCACGTTCCTCGTGGACGCCGAGGGCCGGATCGCCTTCACCGAGGTCAACCAGCCCGGCGACGCCCGCGAGCAGTCCGGCTGGAAGGACGCCGTGGCGGAGCTGGCGGCATGACCCCTCGGGGTGGGGTGGCCGGACGCGCCGGCCACTCCGCCCCGTCCCCCCGCCCGGGTACGGCCCCCCTGCAGGGGCCCGCCGCGAGCTGGTGAGCGGCGGGGGCAGGGGGTCCTTCCTCTACCCTGGCGGGCGGGGCGCGTAGCTCAGCGGGAGAGCTCTCGCCTTACAAGCGAGCGGTCGCAGGTTCGATCCCTGCCGCGCCCACCCCTCTCCGGCCCGGGTCGAGGACCGAGGGTCGATGGTCCCTGGGCTCGCGTTCGGGAACTCCCTGGTGTCGCCAGGCGCACGCGGTTGCTGCCGTCCGAGGACGGGTGACCGGTCAGTGGCCCACCGATCGGGGAGGTCCCCGTGGCCCACGGCATCCTGTCCCTGCCGGGCTGGCTGATCGACGTCCTGCTCGTGGTGGTCCTGCCGGCGCTGGTGCTGCTCGTCCAGTGGGGGATCCGCCGCCGGTGGCCGGCCATGGCAGAGGGCCAGCACGACGACGTGGTCGGCTTCATCATCGCCGTCGTCGGCGTGATCTACGCCGTCCTGCTGGGGTTCGTCGTCATCGTGACGTGGGAGGCCTTCAACGAGGCCGAGTCGATCGTCGGCCAGGAGGCCAGCACCCTGCGCAGCATGTACCGGGAGAGCGCCGCCTTCCCGCCGGAGTAGCGGGAGCAGGTGCACGACCTGGTGCGGCAGTACGCGGGAGAGGTCGTCGAGGCCGAGTGGCCCGGGATGGCCGCGGCCGAGCCGGGGGACCCCCGCGTCGGCGACGTCCTCGACGAGATGGCCCTGGCCATCTCCTCGGTCCCCGTGACGACGCCGGCCCAGCAGGAGTTCGTGGGTGCCGAGGCCCAGCGGCTCAGCGAGCTGGTGGCGTTGCGCAGCCAGCGCCTGGACTCCGCCGACCGGGGCATCCCCGGGGTGCTCTGGACCGCCCTGGTCGTGGGCGGTGTCGTGACGGTCGGCTTCGCCCTGCTCTTCGGCCTGCAACGGGCCGTGCTGCACTCGCTCATGGTGGGCAGCCTGGCGGCGCTCGTCGGCGTCCTCTTCTCCGTGACGCTGATGATCAACTACCCGTTCGCCGGCGACGTCGCCGTCGAGCCCGAGCCGTTCCACCGGGTGCTCGCGGACTTCGGCCCCTGACCTGTCATTGCCCGGACGGCGGGCCCCCGTCGTGCCGCGACCGGGCCCGTTGACACGGTCGAGGGCGAGTGCTGGGCTCCGCACCGATGTGACGTGGGTCACGTCAGGCTCGTATCCCCTCCAACCCCAGCGCCGAGACGCGGCCTGATCAAGGGATGGCCATGAAGTCGATCTTCTTCCACCTGATGCCCTATCGGGACCTCCCTGCCGACTTCGAGCAGCGGTACGAGAGCATCTGGATCACCCCACCGAACACCGAGCTGTGCGACCCGCGGCAGGTCGCGCAGTACTACCAGTGGAACCTCGACGAGCTGGAACTGGCCGACCGGCTCGGCTTCGACGGCGTGGGGGTCAACGAGCACCACCAGAACGGCTACGGCTTCATGGCCTCGCCGAACATCATGGCCGCCGCACTGGCCCGGCGGACGCCGAACAACAGCGCGATCATGGTGCTGGGCAACACGCTGGCCCTGTACTCCCCGGCCACCCGCGTCGCCGAGGAGATGGCGATGCTCGACGTCCTGTCGAACGGACGCCTCGCGGCGGGCTTCCCGGTCGGCACCTCGATGGACGTGAACTTCTGCTACGGGGTCCCGCCGACCCAGACGCGGCCGCGGTTCCGAGAGGCCGAGGAGCTGATCATCCAGGCCTGGACGAGGCAGGGCCCGTTCGCCTTCAACGGTCAGTACAACCAGCTGCGCTACGTCAACCCGTGGCCGCAGCCGCTGCAGAAGCCGCACCCGCCGGTGTGGCTGGCCGGCGGCGGATCGGTCGAGACCTGGGAGCTGGCGGCCAACAAGGACTACACGTACAGCTACCTGTCGTTCTTCGGCGCCAAGTTCGGCAAGAAGCTCATGGATGGCTTCTGGGCCAAGATGGACGAGATGGGGGTCGACCGGAACCCCTACCGCGCCGGCTTCGCGCAGCAGATCTGCGTCTCGGAGACCGATGAGCGGGCGGAGAAGGAGTACCTCGAGCACGTCTCGTACTTCTTCAACAAGTGCCTGCACATCCCGCCGTACTTCTTCGAGGCGCCGGGATACCGCACCCGCAAGAGCACCGAGTTCGCCATCAAGACCAACCAGCCGGGGGCCATCGCCGCAGCGGCCGCACTGGAGAAGAACTGGAAGACCCTCAACGAGGAGGGCTTCATCATCGCCGGCAGCCCGACCACGGTCGCCGACCGGCTGATCGAGGTCGCCAAGACCCTGCGCGTGGGCAACCTCCACGCGCTGCTGCAGATCGGCTCCATGCCGCACGAGCTGACGAAGAAGAACATCACCCTCTTCGCCCAGGAGGTCATGCCCCGTATCCGCTCCGTCTGGGACGCCGAGGGCTGGACCCACGAGTGGTGGCCGTCGGGGGCCGCCGTCCGAGCCGTCACCGAGCCCGCCGGCGCGCAGGCCTGAGGGAGGAACCGATGACCACCACCGCACCCGCGCAGGTCGACGAGCGGATCGTCGAGGTCGGCCCGATGCAGGCCCGCGTCCTCGTCGCCGGCACCGGTGACCCGGTCGTCTTCCTCCACGGCGTCGGCGGCCTGACGTGGGATCCGCTACTGGAGGCGCTGGCGGCGGGGCACACCGTCCACGCGGTCGAGCACCCCGGCGCCAACGACACCGAGGCGCTGGCCAGGCACCTGCCGGGGATGTGGGAGCTCGTGCTCTTCTACGACTCGCTCTTCGACGCCCTCGGCCTCGACCGGGTACAGCTGGTCGGCCACTCGTTCGGGGGGATGGTGGCCGCGGAGGTGGCGGCCAACAACCCGCGGCGGGTCTCCCGGCTGGCCCTCCTCGCGCCGATCGGCTTCTGGCGAGAGGACGCGCCCATCCCGGACATCGCCGGCATCCCACCGGAGACGCTGCCGGGCCTGCTCCTCGCCGACCCGGCCAGTCCTCTGGCGAGCATGCTCACACCGCCGGCCGACGACCCGCAGGCGCTGTTCGAGGCGGCGATGCGGATGGCCAGCATCCTGCACTTCATCTGGCCGCTGCCCGACAAGGGGCTTCACAGGCGCATCCACCGGGTGACCGCGCCGACCCTGCTGATCTGGGGCGCGCAGGACGAGCTGGTCGACCCCGTCTACGCCGAGGAGTTCACCTCGCGGCTGCGCGACTCGCGCCTCGAGGTCGTCGACGGCGCGGGTCACCTGCCGCAGTTGGAGCAGCCCGAGGCAGTCCGGGACCTCGTCCTGGGCTTCCTCGATCGCGCGGAGGCCTGAACGGCGACGTCCTCCCGCCGCCGTCCGAGGGCGGCGGCGGGAGGACGTCCGGCGTTCAGGCCGCTGCGGCCTGCCGAGTGGTCGGGGGGACGTCGGGGCGCGGGAACGCCGGGCGCAGGAACAGCGGCGGCCGGAACGGCGTCCACGCGCCCTCCCGCTGGGCGAGCCGGTCGGCGATCGCCCAGATCGCCGCCGGGTGGTGGCCCAGGCCCAGGTGGCTGGCCAGGACGGCGATGTTCTCGCAGCGCTCGCCGGGGGTGTCCAGGCAGGTCTGCCAGTGCACGATCCCGTCGAAGTGCGAGTAGATCGACGTGGCAGGCACCGGCAGCGGGCTGCAGTCGTCCTCCAACGGCAGGGTCCGGTGCTCGACGTGCAGGTGGGAGTACCGGTCGAAGGCCCTCGACGCCCGGCTCTGGCTGTGCCGGGCCAGCCGGAAGGGGGTGCCCAGGGTGACCACCTGCCGGACCGAGTCCGGCGTCCGGCGGGCCAGGTCGCGGGCGAAGATGCCGCCCAGGCTCCAGCCGACCAGGCTGACCGGGCGGCCGTAGCGGTCGCTGAGGTCGTCGAGCCGGTCGCGCATCCCGCCCACGCAGGCCGCGGTGGGGCCGATGTTGCGACCGAGCCGCCACCCGTGCACGCGGTAGCCGAGGCGGCGCAGGACCCCGCGCAGGGCCCGGGTGGAGCTGTCGTCGGCCAGCAGGCCCGGCAGCACCAGCACCGGGTGCCCGTCCCCCCGCGGCAGGCGCTGCATCAGCGGCCGGGCGGCGAGGAAGAGCCCGAAGTCGGCAGCGCCGCGGGCCGGCTCGCTGAGGTACAGCGGCAGGGCCGGGCCGTCACCCCGGAAGCGGTCTCCCAGCGGTCCTGACACGTCGTCCTCCTCGCCGTCGCGGCCCGACCGGGCCCGTCTGGTGGGTACCACTCTGCGACGACGGTCACACCTGACTGTCGCGACGCGCGGCACGGGCGACTCCGGACCGTGGCGCCCGTCACGCGCGCCGCACGGGCCCCACCCGCAGTGGCGGGCCGCCCCGCGGGTCGCGTGGCGGCCCGGGCCTCCTCGGGGCAGCGTGGACGGGGACCGCCGACGGGAGGGGTGTCGTGGGAACCGAGGACGACGGGCTGCGCGGGCGCAGCCGCACCGTGGACCTCGACGGGTCGGTCCACTGCGTCGACTACGGCGGGGACGGCGTCGACGACCCTGCCCGCCCCGCCGTCGTCCTGGTGCACGGCCTCGGCGGGTCCCACCTCAACTGGGACCTGTTCGCCCCCCTGCTCACGCCGCACGCCCGGGTGCACGCCCTCGACCTGCCCGGCTTCGGCCGCAGCGAGCCGGGGCACCGGGCAGCCTCGGTGCGGGCCAACGTCGCCGTCCTCGACCGGTTCGTGCGCGAGGTCGTGGGCTCACCGGTGGTGCTCGTCGGCAACTCGATGGGCGGGATGATCTCCATCCTCGAGGCCGCGCACTCCCCGGCGAAGGTCCGCGGGCTGGTGCTGGTCGACCCGGCGGTGCCCGGGCCGCGGGGCCGGCCCGACGCGCGGGTCGCCCGCAACTTCCTGGTCTACGCGCTGCCCGGCGTGGGGGAGCGGTACCTGGCGGCCCAGCGCCGGGAGCGCGGGGCGCGGGCGTCGGTCCTGGACATGCTCGAGCTGTGCGGCGTCGACCCGGCCACGGTGCCGCCGGAGCTCATCGAGCGCTCGGTGGAGCTGATCGACCAGCGCCAGGACGTCGCCGGCATGGACCGCGCCTTCCTCACCGCGGCCCGGTCGCTGCTCCTGCTCCTGGCCGACCCGCGGTTGATCCGGCGGGCCATGGCCGGCATCGACGTGCCGGTGCTGCTCGTGCACGGGGACCGCGACCGGCTGGTCCCGGTGAGCGCGGCGCGCGACGTCGCCCGGCGGCACCCGACGTGGGAGTACGTCGAGATGGCCGGGGTGGGCCACGTGCCGCAGCTGCAGTGCCCGGAGCAGCTGGCCAAGCACGTCCTCGACTGGCTGCCGGCCGTGACCGGCGGCGCGTGAGTCAGGCCAGCGTGGCGCGCAGTGCCTCCAGACCGGTGTAGCGGGGCCGCCAGCCCAGCCGCTCCTTGGCGCGGGAGGTGTCCATGATCGCCGGGCGGCTGAGCGCCTCCACCCACTCGGCGGCCGGGGGCAGGAACGGCAGCCGGGCCACCGCGCGGGCGGCCAGCTGCGCCGGCCCGGCCGGCACCGCGATCGGCAGCCCGCCTAACTCCCGGACGACGTCGGCGGCGGTCAGCACGCCGTCCCCCGCGACGTTGTAGGCCCCGGGCGGCCCGGCCGCCACGACGCACCGCTGCAGCGCGCTGCCGACGTCGTCCTCGTGGACGAACTGGACGGGGAACTCGGGGGCCAGCAGCGGCACGGGGACCGGCAGCCGCCGCGGCCGGCCGAACAGCCGGCGCCCGAGCGGCGCGAGCGGGCCGGGGAGCACGTCCTTGCCCCCGATGGCGTTCGGGCCGAGCACGACCGGCGGGCGCAGCAGGTACAGCGCCAGGTCCGGCGTCGCCTCGGCCTCGGCCGCGAGCAGGTGCTCGAGCTCGGCCTTCTCGCGGGCGTAGAACAGCCGGGCGGCGGGTCGCACCGGCCAGTCCTCCGGGATCCGCTCCGGGTTGTCGCGGTGCCAGCCGTAGGCGGCGACCGACGAGGCGTAGACGAACCGGCGGGCGCCGACGGCGGCCGCGGCGCGGAAGGCGTTGAGCGTGCCGTCGACGTTGATCGCCCGGGTGGTCTGCCGCGGGGCGTTGCCGGTGATGAGGAACGCCAGGTGGACGACGACGTCGGCGCCCTCGAAGGCCTCCCGCAGGGCGCCGGGGTCGCGGACGTCGCCGCGCCGGTGGGTCATCTTCGTCCAGCCCCGCTCGGCGGGGTCGAACGGACGGCGGGCGATGCCCACGACCTGCCGCACCCGCTCGTCGGCCTCCAGCAGGGGCACCAGGCCGGCGCCGAACGTGCCGGTCGGTCCGGTGACGGCGACGGTCAGGTCGGATTCGGGAGCAGCCACGCCGCCCGGCTACCCGACCGGTCTGCGGGCCAACCCGGTTCAGCCGGCCGCGGCGCCCTTCGCGGCGGCGGCGACGAGCTCCTCGACCCCGCGCCGGATGCCACCGGAGAGGACGTCGACGTCGGGGAAGGCGTCGAAGTCGACGTTGATCCCGAAGGTCATCGTCTTCAGGTAGCTGAAGATCCCGATCGAGACCCGGGTGCCGCCGGCGATGGGCACGTAGGCGTGCGCCGAGCACATGCGCCGGCCCAGGACGTACAGCGGGACCCGCGGCCCGGGCACGTTGGTGGTCACCGCCTGGTACCACGTCGAGGACGCCGCGACGGCGGCCCGCACCCCGAGGGCCAGGAGGGTGGGCGCCACGAAGTCGCCCATCGCGATGATCGAGCGGGCGTCGACGGCCTGCAGCAGCCGCTTGTGCTCGTCCATCTGCCGGCGGATCGAGGTCAGCCGCTCCACCGGGTCGGGCTCGGCGACGGGCAGGTCGACGAAGACGGCGGCGATCCGGTTGTCCAGGGTGTTGCGCTCGCCGGCCTTGCGGACCGACACCGGCACCATCGACCGGACGACCAGCCCCTCGGAGAGGGAGCCGCGCCGCTCCAGCAGGTCCCGGAAGCCGCGGGTGATCGCGGCCAGGACGACGTCGTTGACCGTGCCGCCCAGCGCCGTCCGCACCCCCTTGAGCTCGTCGAACTGCGCGTCGGTCCAGGCCCAGCGGCGATGCGGCCCGATCGGGCCGTTGAGCGAGCGCGCGGTGCGGGTGGTGACCTGGCGGGCGACGGCGGGGGCGTTGGCGGCCAGCGAGCGGCCGGTCCTGAGCGCCTCCCTGGACGCCTCCCGGACCCCGCCCAGCCGCGGCAGCCGGGCCAGCTCCCGCAGCGGGTGGGTGACGGCGTCCTGGACCGCGCCGGCCACCACCTCGACGGTCGACGGGCTGCGCTGCGGCGTCCAGTCCTGCGGCTCGGGGTGGGTGGCGTCGGGGGTCAGGTCGAAGATCAGCTGCATCAGGTCGGACCCGGCGATGCCGTCGACCATGCAGTGGTGGACCTTGGAGATCAGGGCCCAGCGGCCGTCGGCCAGCCCCTCGACCAGGTAGAGCTCCCACAGCGGCTTGGCGAGGTCGAGCCGCTGGCCGAGCACCCGGCCGGCCAGGTTGCGCAGCTGCTCGTCCCCGCCCGGCTGCGGCACGGCGGTGTGCCGGACGTGGTAGAGGATCTGGAAGTGCGGGTCGTCGACCCACAGCGGGCGGCCCAGGTTCATCGGCACGGTGCGCACCCGCTGGCGGTAGCGGGGGACCATCGGCAGCTTGGCCAGCAGCAGCCGGACCACGTCGCCGTAGGAGGGGGCCGGGCCCTCGAAGACCGCGACCGACCCCACGTGCAGCGGGGTGTTCTCGCTCTCGGCGAAGTAGAAACCGGCGTCGGTCGGGCTCAAGCGGTCCACGGTCAGCTCCTCACCGTCGTCGTTGACGCGGGCACCAGCCGATCACGTGGTGGCGATCACGTCCACCGGAGCGCTCACCCCGCCTGCCGCGCGCCGTCGAGGTGCGCCTCGGCCCGGTCCAGCAGCCGCAGGAAGGCCGCGTCCACGACCTCGCGGCGGGTGAGGTTCACGCTGTGGCCCGCCCCCGGGACGACCACCACCTCGGCCGAGTCGCCGATGCCCGCGGCCAGCCGGTGCCCGTGGCCGACCGGGGTGAGCCGGTCGTGGGTGGCCGCGACGACGGTGACCGGCACCCGGCCGAGCACGGCCAGGGCCGCGGACTCGTCGTGCTCGAGGAAGGTCGCGTAGAAGGCCATCGTGACCGGCAGCGACGTCTCCTCGAGCAGGTCCTGCACCATGCGCACCTGGTCGGGGTCGGCGTCGTCCCGGCCGAACAGGTAGCGGCGGGTGAACCACCGGCCGGCCACCGTGCCGCGCCGTCGGAGGCGCTCCAGCAGCGGCGCGAGGGCCTGGAGCAGGCGCAGGTACAGCGGCAGCAGCCCCAATCGGCGCATGACCCGGACCCACAGCCCGACCAGCCCGGTGCGCACCAGCCCGCCCGCGGAGGTCGCGAGCAGGAGGACCCCGACCACGCGGGCGCCGAACAGCTCCGGACGCTGCCGGGCGAGGGCCATGACGCTCATCCCGCCCATCGAGTGCCCGGCCAGCACCACCGGCCCGGCCGGGACGACGGCGTCGAGCACCAGGCCGAGGTCGCGGCCGGTGCGGTCGATCGTGGCCCGGGTCAGCGGCGTCCAGCCCGAGCGGCCGTGGCCGCGCTGGTCCCACAGCACCAGGCGGGCGCGGGAGCGCAGGGCCTCCCGCTGCAGGTCCCACTCGCCGAGCCGGGCGGTGAACCCGTGGCTGAGGACGACGGTCAGCGGTGCCGACGCGTTGCCGTCGACCTCGACGTGCAGGTCGACGCCGTCGTCGGTGCGGACGGTGCGCGACCCGGGTGCGGGTGGTCCGGGCGGGGTGGGGAGGGCGGTCACCGGCCCATCGTCGCCCGGTCAGTCCTCGCCGGCCCGCGGACGGCCGGGGGCGGCGTCGCGGACCAGCCGGCGGGCGGCGTCCACCTCGCGGGCGACCGGGGCGAGCACCCCGTCGGCGTGGATCTCGGCGTCGTCCGGGAGCCGGTGGGCGCGGATGTCGGCCTCCAGCTCCCGGATCGCCCGGCGCAGGACGGCGACCTGCGCGAGGTCAGGGGCGGGCTCCCCGTGGCGGGTGGCGATGACCGCCTCGGTGACCGCGTCCGACGTCCGCTCGAGCTGCACGATGACCGGCCAGAACGCCGCCGCGCGGGTGCTGACCGGCGGGGGCTCGGCGAGCCGGCGCTGCAGCTGGGTGTGCAGCTCGGTGAGCGCCCGGTAGCTCCGGCGCCGGGCCCGCCGCCGCTCGGTGGGGCTGCCGGTGAAGGCGGCCTCCACGAAGGCGTCGAGGGCCAGGGCGGCGTCGCGCAGCGCCTCGTCCAGCGGCGCCCGCCAGGTCTGCGGCCACAGCAGGTAGCCGAAGACCAGCACGATCGCGCAGCCGATCAGGGTGTCGAGCAGGCGGGCGCCGACCACTCCCGGCCCGCTGGGCAGGGCGAGGTCGAGCAGCAGGATGATCACCGGCGTCTGGAAGACCGAGAACAGGCCGAAGTTGGCGCTGCGCGCCCACGGCAGCAGCCCCGCCGCGACGGCCATCGCCACGAGCACCCACGCGTCGCGGGGAAGCACGGACAGCAGCAGCGAGCCGATGAGGACGCCGAGCAGGGTGCCGGCACCGCGCTGCACGGCCCGCGTGAAGACCGACCCGAAGTCGGGCTTGAGCACGATCGCGACGGTGAGCAGCACCCAGTAGGGCCGCTCGATGGGCAGGTACTGGCGGGCGATCTCGGCGATGGTCATGCACAGGGCCAGGCGGACGGCGAACGCGCGGGTGTCGGGGCTGCCGACGGTGCGGTCGAGGAGGTCCCGCAGCCGCGTGCGCCAGTCCGGCCGCGGTTGCGGCACCGCGGCACCGGCCCGCTCCTCCGGGTCGCCGACCACGTTCCACGCCAGCCGGACCCCGTGGCGCACCGCGCGCCGGGTGGCCTCGCCGGTCTCCAGGGGCTCGGGGCGCTCCGCGGGGAGCTCCCGTCCGCCGCCCACCGCTGCGGCGAGAGCGTGGACGGCGGTGATGTCGTGCGGGTCGGCCGGCACCCCGGCGCGGACGGCGGCGACGGTCCCCTCCACCAGGGGCGCGGCCGCGTTGAGCACCCCGGCCAGCTCGGAGAGCTCCTTGCTCCGCCCCGCGGTGCGGCTGCGGCTGCGGATCACCCGGTCGTAGGCGTCGTTGAGCGCGGTGGTCAGCCGGCGCCGGGCCTCTTCGGTGCCCGTCGTCCCGACCGCGGAGAGCAGCTCGCCGATCCGGGTGAAGACGGCCGCGACCGCCGTCCGGTCGGGGTCGGAGGTCTCGGTGGCGTACTGGACCAGCGTGGTGAGCGTGGCCCAGGCCGCGCCGGCGACGAAGAAGCCGACCTCCGCCGTGGCCGGCAGCGGCGTGGTCAGCCCCGAGCCCAGGGCCGCGTAGACCAGCAGCTGCAGGGAGCCGAGGGACAGCGCCGAGTTGACCGCGCTGATCAGCGCGGCGAGGGCGGACATGACGGCGATGACGACGACGGGCAGCCACCCGCCGCCGGAGGCGTACTGCCCGACCACCAGCCCCACGCCGCCGAAGACGGTGGCGGCGGCGGTGCGGCGGAGCCGGTCGCGCAGCGGGCCCGGTTGCGGGGCGAGGCTGCCCGCGAGGGCGCCGGTGGTGGCGAACACGCCCGCCCCGAGGGCCGATCCCGGCACGATCCCGCCCGCCACGACGACGGCCACGGCCAGCGGGGCGGGGATCGTGACGGCGAAGCGGACGACGTCGCGCCAGGGGACCGCCGGGGGCGTCGTCCGGACCAGCTCCTCGAGCCAGGCCGGCGCCCGCAGCCCCCTCTCCGCCACGGCTCCCGAGCTTCCCATCCCGCCAGGTCACCCGCGCAGACCGGCACTCTGGCCGCCGTCGTCGTCGTTCCCCGGGCCGCTCCGGGCGCGTCCGGCCGACCGCGGCGTTCCGCAACGGCTTGGCCGCGCCCGCCGACCGGAGCAGGCTGGGGATGTGCCTGGGGAGGCGCCGGCCACCGTGGCGGCGCGGGGGAGGGCCGCGCAGTCGGGCGGCACCGCCGCGCTGCCGGTTCCGCTGACCTCAATGGTCGGCCGGTCCGCGGACCTGGAGACCGTGGCCGGGCTGCTCCGGCGGGCCCGGCTGGTCACCCTGGTGGGGGCCGGCGGCTGCGGCAAGACCCGCCTGGCGGTGGCGGTCGCGGGCCGGGCGGAGGTGCGCGGGACGTCGGTCGCCTGGTGGCCGCTGGACACGCTGCGCGAGCCGGCACTCGTGGCGCCGTCCCTGGCCACGGCCCTGGGCCTGGCGCACAGCCGGGCCGACGCCGCCGCGCTGGCCGGTGCCCTCGGCGACCGGGAGGTCCTGGTGGTGGCCGACAACTGCGAGCACCTGGCCGGCGTGGTCGCCGACCTGGTGGTGGCCCTGCTGCCGGCGTGCCCCGGGATGCGGGTGCTGGCGACCAGCCGCCAGGCGCTGGAGGTCGCCGGCGAGCACGTGTGGGAGGTCCCGCCGCTGGGCCTGCCCGCGACCGGCGACCGGGACGCCGTCCGCGACGCCCCCGCCGTGCAGCTGTTCCTCGAGCGGGCGGCGGCGGCGGGCGCGGCGCTGTCGGCCGAGGACGTCCCGGTCGTCGGCCGCCTGGTCTGCCGCCTGGACGGGATGCCGCTGGCGGTGGAGCTGGCCGCGGCCCGGACAGCGGTCATGGCACCTGCTGAGCTCGACGAGCAGCTCGACGACGCGTTCCGCCTGCTCGTCGACGACCGCCTCGGCGTCCCCCCGCGGCAGCGGACCCTGCACGCCACCCTCGCCTGGAGCCACGACCTGCTCGACCCGGCCGCGCGCACGCTGTTCCGCCGGCTGGCGCTCTTCGCCGGCCCGTTCGACCGGGACGCGGCCACCGAGGTCGCCGGTGACCTGGGCCCGGACGACCCCGTGCCGGTGGTGCTGGCGCGGCTCGTGCGCCGGCACCTGGTCCACGTCCTGCCCGAGGCGGGACGGCGCAGCCACCGGCTGCTCGAGCCGGTCCGCCAGTTCGCCGCCGCCCGGCTGGCCGAGAGTGGCGAGGCCGAGGAGGTGGCCTGGCGGCACGCCCGCCACCACCTGGTCCTCGTCCGGCGGCTGTCCGCGGCGTTGCCCGGGCCCAGCGGCGCCGGGGTGCAGCAGCAGGTCCTCGACCACTTCGACTCGCGCAGCCCCGACCTGCGGGCCGCCCTGACGTGGGCGCGGGACACCCCTGGGCAGGCCGAGCTGCTCGTCGACCTGGTCGTACCGCAGTGGTGGGTCTGGTGGCGGCTGGGCCGGTTCGCCGAGGGCCTGACGTGGCTGCGGGCGGCGCTGGCCACCGGCGCCGGCACCGTGGCCGAGCGCGCCGAGCTGCTGCACGGGCTGGGCTGGCTGGCCCGCCACCAGGACGCACCCGAGGTGGCCCGGACGGCGCTGACCGAGGCGCTGCGGCTCTACGACGAGCTGGGCGACCACACCGGCGCCTCCTTCGTGCTGCACCGGCTGGCCGCGCTGCGGCTCGATGAGGCGGTGGTGGTGGGACCGCAGGCGCTGGCCGAGGGACGGGCGCTGGTCGAGGCCAGCGAGGCCCGCGCCCGGGCCGCGGGTGACGTCTGGGCGCGGGGCGCGGCGACGTACTGGCACGGGCTGTTCGCGCTCGCCGAGGGCGACGCCGACGCCGCCGTCGGGCTGCTCGCGGAGGCGCGCGGGGCGTTCGTGGTCGCCGGGGACCGCTGGGCCGTCGCGCGGACGACGGGCATGTCCGCGCTCGCCCTGACCCGGGCGGGGCGCCTCCGGGACGCCGCCTCGGTGCAGCGCGAGGCGGAGCGGACCAGCGCCGAGGTCCGCGACCGCTGGGGTTCGGCGCGCTGGGCCGTGCACGACGCGGAGTGGCACCTCCGGGACGGCGACCCGCGCGAGGCGGCCCGGGCGTGCGCGCGGTCGGCCGCCGGCTTCGCCGAGCTGGGTGACGGCCTGCGCATCGTCGAGGTCGCGCGGGTCTGTGCGCAGGCCCTGGACGCGCAGGGGCGTGCGGCCGAGGCCACCCAGCTGCGCGCGGCGGCCGACGCGGCCGCGGCGCGCTCGGGGACCGGCGGCGCCCGGCTGGCCGACCAGGTCGCCGAGCTCGCCGCGCCGCCCCCGTCGCCGGACCCGCTGCCCGAGCCGCTGTCCGCCCGTGAGCTCGAGGTCCTGCGGCTGGTCGCGCGGGGGAGCAGCGACGCGGAGGTGGCGCGGGCGCTGTTCCTCAGCGTGCGCACCGTCGGCGGCCACCTCGGCTCGGCCTACCGCAAGCTCGGCGTGCGATCGCGGACGGCCGCCGTCCGGCGGCTCGCCGAGCTGGGGCTGCACGCGGACGGGTAGTCGGTCGGGTAGTCCTACGCATTCCCCCGACCCGTCCCGTACCGACCCTGGACGGGCAGCGGCCGCCCGTCCGGAGGAGGCCGCCGACGGGAGGTCGTCATGTCCACCCTTCCTCGCACCGGCCGGCGCGGCACCGCCGTCGTCATCGGGGCCGGCATGGCGGGACTGCTGGCGGCGCGGGTGCTGACCGAGCACGTCGACCGGGTCGTCGTCCTCGACCACGACACGCTGCCCGAGGACGCCGTCCCGCGTGGTGGGGCGCCGCAGTCCGCGCACGCGCACGCGCTGCTGTCCCGCGGACGGGCCGTCCTCGAGGAGCTGTACCCCGGCCTGACCGCCGAGCTGGCGGCGCGGGGCGCTCTCGCCGGGGACCCGCAGGCCGACGTCCGGTGGGTCAACGACGGCTACACGATGGCGTTCGGCCGGTCCGGGCTGACCGGGCTGGCGGTCAGCCGGCCCCTGCTGGAGCGGGAGGTGCGCCGGCGGACCCTCGCCGACCCGCGCGTCCGCCTGCACCAGCGGGTGGACGTCCGGACCCTGCTGCACGACGCAGGCGGGCGGGTGCTCGGGGTTGCGGGGGTCGAGCGGGACGGCGCCTCCGGCGGGGGGATCCGGCACTGGGACGCCGAGCTGGTCGTGGACGCCACGGGACGGACGTCGCGGGCACCGGAGTGGCTGGCCGCGCTCGGCTTCGCGCCGCCCCAGGAGGAACGGGTGGAGGTCGACGTCGCGTACTCGACCCGGCAGTACCGTCGCGAGCCCGGTCACCTGGACGGCGCGGTGGGGGCGATCGTCTCGGCCTCGCCGGACTGCCCGCGGGGCGGTGTGCTGCTCGCCCAGGAGGGCGACCGGTGGATCTGCACGCTCACCGGCTTCTTCGGCGACCGGCCGCCGGTCGACCCCGACGGGTTCGAGGCCTACGCGGGGACGCTGCTGTCGCCGCTGGTCGCCGAGGTCGTCGGCTCCGCCGTCCCGCTCGACGAGCCGCGGCGCTTCCGGTTCCCCGCCTCGGTGCGCCGGCGCTACGAGCGGCTGTCGAGCGCGCCGACGGGGCTCGTGGTCGTCGGTGACGCGATCTGCAGCTTTGACCCCGTCTACGGCCAGGGGATGACCGTGGCCGCGCTCGAGGCGCTCGCGCTGCGGGAGGCGCTGGCCCGCGGACTGGACCGTCCCGGCCTCGCGGCGGAGTTCTGGCAGGCGGCCGCCACGGTCGTCGACAACCCGTGGCAGATCGCGGTGGGCGGCGACATGCGGCTGCCCGGCTACCGCGGCGCGGTCGACCGGCGGACCCGCATGGTCAACGCCTACCTGGCCAAGGTGCACCGTGCGGCGTCGTTCGACCCGGGGGTCGGGACGGCGTTCATGCGGGTGGCCCAGCTCGAGGCGCCTCCGGCGAGCCTGATGTCGCCGGGGGTGATGGCGCACGTGCTGCGCGGAGCCCGGCGTGTCCCGGTGGGCCTGGAGGAGTTCCGGGTCCCCGCGTGAGAGCGAGTCGCCGGGTCGGCATGTCGGGAGGTCGACGTGTCGACCCGGCGACTCGTCGCTCTTCGGCCGGCCGGCGCCACGCTCTGACCCCTGACGGCGCCCTGACCGGGGCGCGCGTCCGGCACGGACCGGTCCGCCGAGCTGCCCGCCGTGGAGGCCGCCGTCGACGAGCTGGTCCGGTCGCGCGGCGTCTCCGACCTGTCCCCGGACTCGGTCGGGGGGCGTATCAGGCGCGGGAGGTCCCGCATCAGGTCATCCAGGAGCCGCCGCGGTCGGGGTGGCAGGACCTGGAGGTAGTGATGACCGTTGGCACCGCAGGCCGGGACGGCACCGCCGTCGTCATCGGGGCGAGCATCGCCGGGCTGCTGGCGGCCCGCGTCCTCGCCGAGCACGCCGACCGCGTCGTGGTGCTGGACCGCGACGCCCTGCCCGATGATGCCGTCCCCCGGGGTGGCGCCCCGCAGACCGCCCACCCCCACGGGTTGCTCGCGCGGGGCCGGCGCGCGTTGGAGGACCTGTTCCCCGGGCTGACCGAGGACCTGCTCGCGCGGGGAGCCGTGTCGGGCGACATGCAGGACGACTTCCGCTGGGTCAACCAGGGCGTGCCGATGGCCCGCGGCCGTTCGGGGCTGCGTGGCCTCATGGTGAGCCGGCCGCTGCTCGAGCGGGAGGTGCGCCGCCGCACCCTGGCCGACCCTCGGATCACCATCCGGGAACGGGTGGACGTCCGGTCCCTGCTGCACGACTCGTCGGGCCGGGTGCTCGGCGTCGCCGGGCTGGACCGGGACGTCGCCGGGCCGGGGATCCGGCACTGGGAGGCCACCCTCGTCGTCGATGCCTCCGGTAGGCAGTCCTGCGCACCGGAGTGGCTGGCCGCGCTCGGTCTCGAGCCGCCGGAGGAGGAGCGGGTGGAGGTCGACGTCGCCTACGCCACGCGGCAGTACCGCCGCGAGGCCGCCCACCTCGACGGCGCTCTCGGACTCGCCATGCCGGGCACGCCGGACAACCCGCGGGGCGGCGTCCTGCTCGCCCAGGAGGGGGATCGCTGGATCTGCGGGCTCGGCGGGATCCTCGGTGACCGGCCGCCGCTCGACCCCCAGGGCTTCGAGGACTACGCCGCGAGCCTGCCATCGTCCCTGCTCCACGAGGTCATCCGTTCCGCCGAGCCCCTCGATGCGCCTCGGCGCTTCCGCTTCCCCGCGTCGGTGCGCCGGCGGTACGAGCGGCTGGCGCGGTCGCCGCAGGGGCTGCTCGTCACCGGCGACGCGGTCTGCAGTTTCAACCCGGTCTACGGCCAGGGGATGACTGTGGCGTCGCTGGAGGCGCTCGCACTGCGCGACGTCCTCCGTCGGGGGCTGGACCGGCCTTCGCTGGCCCAGGAGTTCTGGCGGGCCTGCGCGCCGATCGTGGACGTCCCGTGGCAGATGGCTGCCGGTGGCGACCGGCGGTTCCCCGGCGTCCCGGGGCCGGTGGACCGGCGGACGCGGCTGCTCAACGGCTACGTGGCACGGGTGCAGCGCGCGGCCGCCGTCGACCCCGCGGTCGGGACGGCGTTCCTGCGGGTGGCCAACCTCGAGGCGTCTCCGCCCAGCCTGATGTCTCCGTCGGTCCTGGCCCGCGTCGCGCGGGCGTCGCGTCGCCGGCCGGTGGTGGTGTCTCGCCCCCGAGCCCTCGCGGAGGCCTGAGGAGGACGTCGGCGGGGCGGCGCCGGCGCCTGACCTACAGTCCGCGGGTGACCGTGACGCTGGGCGAGGTCGTCGCCGCGCTCGAGGCCCGCTACGACCCCGCGCTCGCCGAGGACTGGGACGCCGTCGGGCTGGTGTGCGGCGACCCCGACGAGCCGGTCGAGAGAGTGCTGTTCGCCGTCGACCCGGTCGCGGCCGTGGTGGACGAGGTGGAGGAGATCGGCGCCCAGCTGCTCGTCACCCACCACCCGCTGTTCCTCGGCGCCGTCCACGGGGTCCCGGCCGACGACCCCAAGGGCCGTCTCGTGCACCGGCTGATCCGGGCGCGCGCCGGCTTGTTCGCCGCGCACACCAACGCCGACCGGGCCCCTGACCACGGGGTGAACGACGCGCTCGCGGCGGCCGTCGGGCTCACCGGGACCGTTCCCCTGCAGCCGACCGCGACCGACCCCCGCGCCGGACTCGGCCGCGTCGGCCGGCTGCCCGAGCCGATGACGCTGCGGCAGTTCGCCGCCCGCGTCGCGGCGGCCCTCCCGGACACGGCCGGGGGCGTCCGCGCGGCCGGCGACCCCGACCGGCGGATCGAGACCGTCGCGGTCTGCGGGGGCAGCGGGGGCTCGCTGCTGCCCGCTGCGGCGGCCGCCGGTGCCGACGTCCTCCTGACCAGCGACCTGCGGCACCACCCGGTCTCCGAGGCGCTCGAGGCCAGCGGCCCGGCCCTGTGCGACGTGGCGCACTTCGCCTCCGAGTGGCCCTGGCTGCCGGTCGCGGCCGACGTGCTCCACCGGGACCTGTCCGGACGGGTGGAGGTCGCCGTCTCCCGGCGCCGCACCGACCCCTGGACGTGGCACGCCGCGGGGGACGGAGGCCCGGCCGACCGAGCCCCGGGCAGACCGGGGGAGCGGCCCGCGCGCAGGTAGGTTGAGCGGGTGAAGGCCGACCACTTCGACCAGCAGAAGCTGCTGGCCCTGGCTGCCGAGGACGTCGCGCTGTCCCAGCTGGCCCACCGCAGGCGCACGCTGCCCGAGCTCGCCGCGGTGGAGTCCGCGGTGGAGTCCGAACGCGGGTTCGCCGAGGCGGTGGTGCGCGCCGAGACCGAGGCGCGCGACCTGCAGCGCGAGGTCAAGCGGCTGGAGAACGACGTCGAGACCGTGCGCAACCGCGCGGCCAAGGACCAGAAGCTGCTCGACTCCGGCTCGGTCTCGGCCAAGCAGATGACCGACCTCCAGCACGAGCTGCAGTCACTGGCCCGCCGGCAGTCCGACCTCGAGGACACCGAGCTCGAGCTCATGGAGCAGCTGGAGACCGCCGAGGCCGCGCTGCGCGAGGCCCAGGCGGGTCAGGCGGAGGCCCAGGCGGAGCGGGAGCGGGCCGAGCAGCTGCGCGACGACGCCCTCGCCGACATCGCCGACGGCACCACCCGGCACGAGAAGGCCCGACAGGAGGCCGCCGCCGGCATCCCGGCCGACCTGCTGGCGCTCTACGAGCGGATCCGCACGCAGACCGGCGGAACGGGCGCGGCCATGCTCAAGGCCCGCCAGTGCCAGGGCTGCCGCATCGAGCTGTTCGGCAAGGAGCTGGCCGCCGTCCGCAACGCCGACCCGCACGAGGTCGTGCGGTGCGACAACTGCGGCCGGATCCTGGTGCGGACGGCGGAGAGCGGCCTGTGAGGGCGACGCGCGAGGGAGCATCGCGGGGAGCGTCAGCGACCCAGGAGCGGATCGAGCGCGGAGTCGAACGGGGAGCGCTGTGAGCCGGCAGTTCATCGTCGAGGCCGACGGCGGGTCGCGGGGCAACCCCGGTCCGGCCGGCTACGGCGCCCTCGTCCGCGACGCCGCGACCGGCCGGGTGCTCGCCGAACGGGCCGAGTCGGTCGGGCGGGCCACCAACAACGTCGCCGAGTACGGCGGCCTGGTCGCCGGGCTGCAGGCGGCCCTCGACCTGGACCCGAGCGCGCAGGTGGAGGTCCGCATGGACTCCAAGCTCGTCGTCGAGCAGATGTCGGGTCGCTGGAAGGTCAAGCACCCCGACATGCAGAAGCTCGCGCTGCAGGCCCGGCAGATCGCCCGCCAGTTGGGCGGGGTCCGCTACACCTGGGTGCCGAGGGCGCAGAACGCCGCGGCCGACGCACTGGCCAACAGCGCCATGGACGGCCGGCCGGTGCGGCGCGACCTCGCCGCCGAGCCCGCCACCACCGAGGACGACGTCCAGCCGGTCGCCGAGCCGGCGCCGGTGACCACCACGGTGACCCACCTGCTGCGCCACGGCCGCACCGAGCACACGCCGGAACGTCGGTACAGCGGCCGTAACGACCTGCCGCTGTCGGCGACCGGCCGGGCCGAGGCCGAGGCCGCCGCCAAGCGGGCAGCAGAGCTGGGCATCGAGGTCGTGGTCGCCTCGCCGCTGTGCCGCGCGCGGGAGACCGCCGAGATCGTCGCCGGTGTCCTGGGGCTGCCGGTGCAGGTCGACGACGACCTGGTCGAGCTCGACTTCGGCCGGCTCGAGGGGCTGACCGCCGAGGAGGCGCGTCGCGAGCACCCGCTGGTCACCCGCCGCTTCGCCGAGGGCGTCACCGTCGCCGCTCCCGGCGGGGAGTCGGTCGCCGACGTCAGCCGCCGGGTCGCCCGCGCCCGGGCGCGCATCCTCCGCGAGCACGCCGGGAGGACGGTGCTCGTCGTCAGCCACGTGACGCCGATCAAGCTGCTGCTGGCCGCCGGCCTCGACGTGCCCGACGGCGTCGTCCACCGCGTGTTCCTGGAGGCCGCCTCGTTCTGCACCGTCGCGTGGAGCTCCGACGGGCGCTCGTCGGTCCGGCTGGTGAATGACACGAGCCACCTGCGCTAGTCCTCAACCGATGAGGCGGGCACGGGCTGGTCGACCAGTTGGTGCTCGACCTGGTGCCCGCGGTCCTGGGCTCCGGCCGGCCGTGATCCCGGGTCACGCACCTGCTCCACGACGTGCGCCGCTGACCCCGGGAAGCGGCGACCGGCGCCGGGCGTTGTCGGAGGTGCCCCACGCCACACCCGGCCGAGCGGCGGTCCGGGAGATCATGGGGCCCGCACGCCCCGACCCGAGGAGTCCCGTGACCGCGACCATCGCCCCCGCCACCTCCGCCGTCGTCGGTGACGAGCGCACGCTCTCGGCCGCGGAGTACGAGAGCTGGGCGGCCGAGGTCCGCCGGTTGGCGGAGGAGCGCGGCGCGGTGGTCCTGGCGCACAACTACCAGGTGCCCGAGATCCAGGACGTCGCCCACTTCACCGGCGACTCGCTGTACCTCTCCCGGGTCGCGGCGCAGACCGACGCCCGAGAGATCGTCTTCTGCGGCGTCCACTTCATGGCCGAGACGGCGAAGATCCTCTCGCCGGACAAGACGGTGCTGCTGCCCGACCACGCCGCCGGCTGCTCGCTCGCCGACTCGATCACCGCCGAGCAGCTGCGCGACTGGAAGGCACAGCACCCCGGCGCCGTCGTCGTCAGCTACGTCAACACCACCGCCGCGGTGAAGGCCGAGACCGACATCTGCTGCACGTCGTCCAACGCCGCCGACGTCGTCCGGTCCATCCCGGCCGACCGGGAGATCCTGTTCTGCCCTGACCAGTTCCTCGGCGCGCACGTCAAGCGGGTCACCGGGCGGGAGAACATCTCCATCTGGGCCGGGGAGTGCCACGTGCACGCGGGGATCAGCCCGTCCGACGTCCGCGCGCAGGTCGCTGCCCACCCGGACGCGGAGATCCTCGTGCACCCCGAGTGCGGGTGCACGACCTCGGTGCTGGACCTGGTCAGCCACGGTGACCTGCCCGCCGACCGCACCCGGGTGCTGTCCACCGGCGGGATGGTCGAGGAGGCGGCCCGGACGCAGTCGCGCGAGGTGCTGGTCGCGACCGAGGTCGGCATCCTGCACCAGCTGCGGGCGCTCAACGAGGGCACGCGGTTCATCCCGATGAACGACCGGGCCGCCTGCCGCTACATGAAGATGATCACGCCCGCGAAGCTGCTGCACACGCTGCGCACCGGCGAGGGAGCCGTCGACGTCGACCCGGGGACCGCCGCCCGCGCCCGCCGCGCGGTCGAGGCGATGATCTCGATCGGCGAGCCGGGCCGCGGCGGGGAGTAGCGGCCCCGGGCGGGGTCGCGCCGACGGGGCTGCCGCCTCAGCTGCGGACGGCGGTGGACAGGTCGGCGACGATGGCCTTGAAGGTGCGGGTGTCGACCTCGTCGTCCACGGTGACGCGGACGATGTCGGACACCTGCTGCTGGGAGGTGGGCCGCACGGCGGCGACGCGGGCGGCGGCGACCAGGTGCAGCCGCTGGGCCCGGGCGGCGGGGCTCTCGGGGGCGTTCGGGACCGGGGGGAGTCGGTTCTCGCGCATGGGCCGACGGTAGGCAGCCCGGCCCACCCGGCCGGGCACCGCGGGCGCGTGTCCGCGGTCAGGTGGACCCGTCCGTCACACCCGTCGCGGGAGGCGACTGCGGTCAGACCTGCAGCACGGCCACCCGCAAGGGGGTCCCGGTCCGGTCCGGCCAGCTTCAGGTCGGCGGCCAGCAGCGGTCGGCGAGCCGGGCCACGACGGCCAGGCTGCGATCCGGGTCGGTGAGCAGCACGGTCTCGGTGACCTCGAGGCGAGCTGAGCGGGCCGCAGGTCGGCGCCGTCGAGCAGGTCGTCGACCCGCTGTGGCAGGTCGGTGTCGAGCAGGTTGCTGGCCGACAGGTTGACCGACACCCGCGGCTCCCGCCCGCTGCGCTGCCACGCCGCCGCCTGGTATCGCCGGCTGCAGCACCTCGTCGGTGAGCGGCCGCATGAGGCCGTGGACCTCCGCCAGGGGCAGGAACTCGGCCGGGCCGAGCAGGCCGCGCACCGGGTGCGCCCAGCGCACCAGGGCCCCGACCCCGAGGGTCGTGCCGGTCGCGACGTCGATCTGCGGCTGGTGGTGCAGCACCAGCTGGCCGGTGCCGAGGCCGGCGCGCAGCTCCTCGACCAGCGAGAGGTTCGAACTGCTCACGCCGTGCCGCGCGGGGTCGTAGACGGCGACGCCCGCGCCGCTGCGCTTGGCGTCGTACATCGCGGCGTCCGCCCGCTGCAGGAGCACCCCGGTGGTCCCGCTGCCGGCGCTGCTCGGGGTGGGTCCGCGCCAGCAGGCCAGGCCGACGCTGGCGGCCACGTGCACGGACATGCCCCCGATGCGGAACGGCTCGCCCAGCTCGGCGGACAGCCGCGCGCCGAGCGCGGCCGCGGCGTCCTCCGGAGCGACCCCGTGCTCCACCAGGGCGACGACCGCGAACTCGTCGCCGCCGAGCCGGCCGAGCAGGTCCCCGGTGCGCAGCAGCGGCTCGAGCCGGGCGGCGACGAGGCGCATCAGCCCGTCGTCGGCGGAGCGCCCGAGGCCGTCGTTGACCTCCTTGAATTGGCCCTCGATCGGCCCGCGAGCGCTGCAGGTGAACGGCGCGGCGGCCGGTTCACCCCTCCGGGCGGGCCCAGCTAGATCCGGGTGAACAGGTAGGCCGACACCGCGACGCCGAACACCACGATGAACACGCGCAGCGGGGTCGTGGGGATCCGGGTGGCGATGCGGGCTCCCAGGAAGCCGCCGAGCAGGCTCGCCGGTGCGGCCACGGCGACCACCAGCCACTCGACCGGACCCCAGATGCCGAACACCACGAGGGTGACCGTGGCGGTGACCGCCGACAGCGCCGACTTCAGGGCGTTGGCCAGCTTCAGCCGGTGCAGCCCGACGCCGAGGACGCCGACGAGGATCACCCCGAGCGCACCGCCGAAGTAGCCGCCGTAGACGGTGGCCAGGAACAGCGCGGCGTGCAGCCACACCGGGTCCCGTCGCGGGCCCTCCTCCTCGGCCTTGCGCAGCCGGCGGGTCAGCAGGGGCTGGACGGCCAGCAGCAGGCTGGCCAGGAGCACCAGCACCGGGACGACGACGTCGAAGGCCTCCGACGGCGTGGTGAGCAGCAGGACGCTCCCGGCGGTACCACCGAGCAGGGCCACGACGCCGAACCGCAGCAGCCGGCCGCGCTGACCGGCGTACTCGCGGCGGAAGCCGAGCACGCCGCCGAGGTAGCCCGGCCACTGGGCGATGGAGTTGGTGACGTTGGCAGCCACCGTCCCCAGCCCCAGCGCGACGAGGGTGGGGAAGAGGATCAGCGAACCGCCGCCCGCGATCGAGTTGATGACGCCGGCCGCGAGGGCGACCCCCGCGGCGATGGCCAGGTCGACGGCGGACACGGACGGCGAGCCTACGGCGACCCGGTTGGTCGCGTTGTGGACTGCGAGGGCCCCTGGGCCCGGCGCTCCCCGTCGGCCGGCCCCGGAGGCGGAGCGGGCCGCGGCCCCGGCACGATGACCGGATGACCGATCTCGTCCTGGTCCACGGGGCCTGGCACGGCGCGTGGTGCTGGCGGCGGGTGCTGCCGTCGCTGTGGGCCGCCGGGCACCGCGTCGTCCCGGTGACGCTGTCCGGGCTCGGGGAGCGGGCGCACCAGCTCTCGCCCTCGATCACCCTCTCCACGCACATCGAGGACGTGGTCACCGCCGTGCGGGCCGAGGAGTGCCGGGACGCGGTGCTGGTCGGGCACAGCTACGGCGGGATGGTCATCACCGGCGCGGCCGACCGGCTGGGGGACGAGGTCGGCCGGCTGGTCTACGTCGACGGCGTCGTCCCGACCCCGGGGGAGTGCTGGTCGACGCCCAACCCGCCCGGCGTGCGCGAGGAGCGGCGGGCGGTCATCCGGGAGACCGGGGTGATCCCGCCACCGGACCCGTCGGCGTACGGGCTGACCGGCGTCGACGCCGCGTGGGTGCAGCGGCAGCAGACGCCGCAGCCCGGTGGCGTCTACGACGAGCCGCTGCACTTCGACGGCGAGCGCTGGGCGGCCCGTCCGCGCACCTACGTCGACTGCAGCGTCCCGGCGCTGCCCAGCATCGAGCCGTCGCGGGAGCGGGCGCGCACGCAGCCCGGCTGGGAGGTGGTCGCGCTGGCCACCGGGCACGACCCGATGGTGAGCGCTCCCGACGAGCTGGCCGCGGTGCTGCTGGACGTCGCCGGGCGATGAGTTCCCGGTCCCGGGCAGGTCCGTCCTGGCATGGCAGGGATCGTCATCACGCAGAACACCACGCTGGACGGCGTCGTCGAGGCCCTCGACGGGTGGTTCGACCCGCAGGGGGGTGAGGAGGACACCTCCGACGTCCTGGCGGTCGTGCAGGAGCACATGGCAGGGCAGTCGGGCTTCCTCGTCGGGCGGCAGACGTTCGAGGACATGCGCGGCTTCTGGCCGGCGCAGAGCGACGACCCGACCGGCATCACCCGGCACCTGGAGGAGGTGGACAAGTACGTCGTCTCCCGCACGCTGGGCGAACCGGGGTGGGCGAACACGCGCGTCCTGTCGGGGGACCCCGTCGAGGAGGTGCGCGCGCTGCGGTCCTCGGCGGAGGGGGAGATCGGCGTGACCGGCAGCATCACGCTGTGCCACGCGCTGATCGCCGCGGACCTCGTCGACGAGTACCGGCTGTTCGTCTTCCCGCGGGCGCTCGGCCGCGGCCGCCGGCTGTTCCCCGACGGTGTGGACGTGCGGCTGCAGCGGGTGTCCGTGCGGGAGTTCCGTTCGGGGATCACCCTGCTCGTCCACCGGCCGGTGCACGGCTGACCCTCGCCGGACGCCGTCCGCCGGAGCAGACTGCCCGCCATGCCGTCCCTGCCCATGCCCGACGACTGGCAGCGCGCCCTCGTCGTGGCCGCCCACCCCGACGACATCGAGTACGGCGTGGCGGCCGCGGTCGCCGTGTGGACCGCGGCCGGCAAGGAGGTGCACTACCTGCTGGCCACCCGCGGCGAGGCCGGGATCGCCGGGATGACGCCGGACGAGGCCGGCCCGCTGCGCGAGGAGGAGGAGCGCCGGTCGGCCGCCGTCGTCGGGGTCTCCGAGGTGGAGTTCCTCGGGCACCGGGACGGCGTCCTGGAGGCGGGGCTGCCGCTGCGCCGCGACCTGGCCGCCGCGATCCGGCGGCACCGGCCGGAGCTCGTGGTGACCATGCACGGCGGGGACACCTGGACCCCACCGGGCATCACGCCGGGGGCCCTGAACTCCCCGGACCACCGGGCGCTGTCCCGCAGCGTGCTGGACGCGGTCGCCGACGCCGCCAACGAGTGGATCTTCCCCGACCTGGCCGAGCCGCGGTGGACCGGCGTCCAGCACATCGCCGTGCAGAGCGTCGGCGAGGAGCCCCCGCACGTGGTCGACGTCAGCTCCGGGGTGGAGAAGGCGGTGGCCTCGCTCTCCGAGCACCGCCGGTACCTGGAGGTGTTGTCGGACCAGCCGGTCGAGGAGCAGGCACGCCAGCAGATCGACATGGCGACCCTCACCGAGGACGGGGAGCGGCGGGTCGGCTTCCGGCTCTACTGGGGTTGAGGTCCGAGACTGCCTAGACTGGGCGGACGACGGACGAGTCGGCCGGGCGGTCGCGTCGGCGGGGGAGACCCCGTCGCCGAGGAACGTCCGGGCTCCACAGGGCAGGGTGGTCGTTAACAGCGACCCGGGGTGACCCGCGGGACAGTGCCACAGAGAACAGACCGCCAGCGGTTCGCCGCTGGTAAGGGTGAAACGGCGGTGTAAGAGACCACCGCACACCGGGTGACCGGTGTGGCTCGGTAAACCCCACCCGGAGCAAGGTCGAGAGGGACGGCGGAGACGTCGTCCTGCGCAGGCGTTCGAGGGCTGCCCGCCCGATGCCTGCGGGTGGACCGCTCGAGCCTGCCGGCAACGGCAGGCCCAGATGGATGACCGCCCATCGGGAGGCCGCGAGGCCCCCGTGGACAGAACCCGGCGTACAGGCCGACTCGTCCGTCGCCCGCCGGTGGCCAGCACTCATGCGGTCAGCGGGGGGCGACAGGCCGCACGGAGTCCGCGACCCGGCCGAGCACGGAGTCGACGGCGGCCCTGGTCCGGTCGTCCGAGTCGGGCCAGAGGTGGCTGTGGGTGTCGAGCGAAGGTCGTCCCGCGAGCTCGTCGTGCTTCGAGGAGAGGTGTCCTTGAGGGCGGCCTGTGGGACACCGGCGCGCCCACGTCGTCGCCGCGCAGGGACCGCTCAGGCGAACCCCTTGTTGAAGTCGAGCGCCGTCTGCGCGACCTCACGCCAGCTCACGCCAGCCGTGGTCGATCGTGAGCGCGTGGCCCCTTGGCCCGTGATCATCTGCGCCAGCAAGCCTCCGGTCGAGTGCCCCATGACCGCTGGCTTCTCGTCCAGGGCATCGATGACCTCGGCAGTGTGATCGGCGATCTGCTTCAGGGTCTTCCTCGCGAACACGTCGGGGTCTGCGCGGGCCTGGTCAACCGTCTCGGGATCGTCGGGGCGTCAGCGGCGCGTGACCGGCCTGCTCGAAGAAGTCGGCCCAGTTGGCCCAGCTGCTCGGCAGCAGCCAGAGGCCGTGGATGAGGACCATCGGGGTGTTGCCGGAGGCGGTGGCCGCCGCGATCTCGCGCTTCTCCCGCTCGGAGATCGACGCCATGACGGATCCCCTCCGGTCGGGGTGACCTCGCCACTCCTCGGCCATGGCGTCAGCGTGCCACTCGGCAACTCAGGTGAGCGCCGGTCGTGCACCTGCCGGGCTGCACAGCCGGCTCGCTGACCGGCAGCACCACAGGAGACACAAAGCGTCGGCTTGGGCACCGTGTCGGGGTCCACGCAGCTCGCATGGCTCGGATGCCGCCCGTCCAAGCCACCATGGACACCCAGGTCGACGCCATCGGGCCGACCTCTGAGGGAGGGAGCTGCGATGACCGCTACCCGCACACCCGTGAACCCGTGGTCGTGGTCGCTCGCCTACGGGTTCAGCCAGGCGGAACTCGTGGAAGGCGTGAGCCGGGTACTCGTGCTCTCCGGGCAGGGCCCCGCGGCGGCCGACGGTACGACCCAGCACGCCGGCGACCTCCCGGCCCAGGTGTCTCTGTCGCTCGACAACATCGAGACCGTGCTCGACGGAGCCGGGATGACGCTCGGCAACGTCGTCCGCATCAGCGTGTTCACGACCGACGTCGACGCGATGCTGGGCGTCTGGGGCGACCTGACCAAGCGCTTCCAGGCGGCCGGAGTTCGGCCGACGAGCACGCTGGTCGGCGTGACCCGCCTCGCCTTTCCCGAGATGATGGTGGAGATCGAGGCCACCGCCGTGGACTGACCCGCGACCTCCGTCGCCTCTGCGCCGAGCGCTGAACTGGACACATCCGATCACCCTCATCACCCGTACTCACCCGGGGCTGACCGCGGCGCCAGGTGAGGTTGCCTGAACGGTCGCGTCCCCGCTGCTCGCCGTCGCTGTGGTCAACGTCAGCGAAGGGCGCGTCGTCAGCGCTGACTGCTGGGGGCACCACGGGCCACGTTCTTGATTGCCCTGGAGGAGTCCGTTACTCCCCACTGCCCCTGAGCGGCCCACCATGGGACAGCCCGGGCGGGCTAGTGCCCGACTCGCCTGCTCGACACCGAGGGCGCAGCGCCATGACGATGGCCCAGGCCTGCCACTGCGTCGTGGTGCAGGGCTCGCACGACGTTGCCCCACCGGCCGTAGCACCGGGACTGGCCCCAGGGTGCTGCGGGCGTTTCCGCAGATCGAGAGGAGTCTTGGGCTCGCCACGGCGGGATCGGGCACCTCGTCGTGGTGCAATCCTCCTGACTGGGAGGTCCACCATGGGCGTCGTCATTGCCATCGTCGTCGCGGTTGTACTGCTGCTTGCCCTTGTCGTGTGGGCGCGGTTGCCCGAGTTGGACCGCCGCCAATGCGGCGCCGACTCCGTCGACCGCAACGAGTACGACACCCGGTTCGCCCCGCCGTCGTCATCGACCGCGGCCAACAGCGCCTGGGGCGGCAGCGGGTGGAGCGGCGGCGCCGGCGGCTGCTGAGGAGAGCTCGGTGCGCCTTCAGCCGCCCTGGACGCCGGCGATCGTCGCCTCGAACACCCAGGCGCCCGCCTGCCAGTCGTTGGTCACGTAGTCCTCGTCGCATCTGTGGGCCGTGGGACTTCCTGGACCATCTGTTGCGCCCCTTTGACCACCGTCAGACCGTTGCCGGCCTCGCACTCGCGGACAACCCGGCCGGCCGGTCGGCGGGCGCCTCGTCTGAAGGAGCGATCCGGGGCGCTTGGCCTCGTGTGACAGGCGGACCGCGCGGGGTATTGGCCGCCCGTGTCCGAAAGCGGCCCACTCGAGGCGAGTGACCGACCTCGGACCTCCAGTGCCAGCGTTCGCCCGGTCGACCAGGTCCCCAACGGCTGGTCGACTGGCGGACACCGGGTGGCGCCTGCCAACCTCGCTCACTTCGCCGCTTGCGTGATGCGATCGCGAAGGCGCCCATACCCAGCCAGCCGGCCGCCAGGACCGTGAGACTGACTCTCAGGAACGTGTCGGACCTTGTGAGCCACTGACCCGTGGCAAGTACCGCCCAGATGGTTCCGAAGACGAACCAGTACTTCGGCCTCGGGCGCCGGTCCCCGGGTGTGCTCACGCTCGAGGTCCATCTGCGCGGGAGAAGCCCGGGCAAGGCGCGGATCGCCGCTCCGACATCCCCGCTGGTGCCACCCGGGGTCAGCGGCCCTCGTGTCTCTGAGCGGCCCAGTTGGGGACACTCTGCGCATCATGGTCGTCATGATGGCGCGCGCACGCCTGGTCGGGATTGCGCCGTGACTGCGATCCAGAAGTGGGGTGTCGCCGTCGCTGCCGTGGCGATCGGTACATGGATCGTCTTCGCGATCGCGGTTGTCTCTACAGCTCCCGAGGACGGCGCGAACATCGGCGCGGGTCTCCTGGGAATGCTCGGCATCGCCCTTTCGATCGCGGCGGCGGTCGTCCTTGTCGTCGGCACCCGGTCAACGTCGGCGCGTGCGGGGGGCGCTGTCTGCATCGCCCTCCTGGCTGTCTTCTGGCTCGTCGCCCCCGACGATGGTGTGGCGGACGGGGTCAAGATCGGCATGTTGGTCGCCGCTGTCGCCGGCCTGGCAGCGAGTGCCGGCACCGTCGCTCTTGAGCGCAGGCAACAGCCCTGAAGCCGTGCTTCCGGCGAGCCGACCGGGTGTCCCAGAGCGGCCCACTTGAGGACACCTCGAACCCGCTCTCTAGCGCTTGGCCAGCCATCCCCTGACACGGGGCGATGCCGTCAAGACTCCAGCAGCGAGGGGCACCAGGCTCGCGAGAGCCACCCAGACCAAGACACCGGCCATGCCCTCAGCACGAAGCTCCGGATCCAGGAAGGCTCCGACGCTCACGATGACGAGCGCTCCGGCAGCACCTGCAATCAGCAGCGTCCGACCGCGCCGACTCAGGAGTCGCCTCGCCCCGACGAGCAACGCCGTCACGATGACCGCCGACGGCACGCACAGCCAGGTCGCGACCGGCGACTCGCTGACGAGACGGACAGCGCCAGCCACGAGGACCGTCATCGCGGCCGCTGCAACGCCTGGCCAGCCGGCGGCTGTAGCTGTCGACGGCCGCGCTTCCCGGAGTGGCCACACTGCTCGAGGTGTCGGAAGCGGCGGAGTCGCACCGGGTGGGGCCCACCGAGGTCACGCCGCCAGGGTGCCAGTCGCGCAACCTATCGGGCGGCTACCCGTCCTGCGCTCGCCCGTCCGAGGGGGAAGTGTCCCCAAGCGGCCCACTCAGGGACACGGCAGGGACCTGCAGGCTCCCCTGGCACTGCGCCCACCGGACACGGCGGGATCCTCGCCCTGCGCCTACTCGGCAGGACGACACGTGCCGGCCGCATCACCAGCTAGGGGCTCAACTGCTGTTGGATCGCGGCAAGATCGATCCAGGCGCTCTCTCGGCTGATCAGGCCATCGCGGAAGTCGAAGATGTGCAAGAAGCGGGTGTGCACCGGTCGGCCCTGCCCGTCCATACCGAATGGGCGCCCCACCGCGGTGGCGTGCAGGACCGACTCGTCAACTACGTGGTCGGCGCCGTACCGACGGCGGACGGGTTCGAAGCGATCGATCCGCAAGTCAGCGAACAGCGCGCGGTAGAACTGCTCGATCTCTGACGTACCGTGCAGCGTCGGGCCGGGGCGCCCGACGACGTCGTGCTCGGCATCGGGCTGAAAGCCCGCAACGAGCGCGGCCAGATCGCCGGTTTCCTCCGCTCGGTAGTGGCCGTCGACGAGTGCGTCCATGCGCTCCTGAGACATCTGAGCTCCGGGCACGGGCGCCGTGGTGGTCATGTCGTCCTCCTTGACAAGCCCTCGTTGTCAGGACTCGGCCATGGTGGCCTTCCGAGCAGCTCGCGACCAGCCGCCCTGGCCCCAAACGTGTACTGGTGAGGGCAACCCGGTCTGCCCAGCCGTGAGCTGCCTGTTCGGTTGCGTCGCCTCCGGGGTGGCGGCCTGTCCCTGAGGCCGCCTTCAGGGACACGCGGTGGGCAGCGCTCACTCGCCTTACAGCGGCTCTCAGTCCGCACAGAGTCCGCAAGTGGGCCGCAAACATCCAGCCGCGGCCGCGTGCCGCCAACGGCACAACCGTTGCGCAACTGCCGTACTGAACGGCGCCCGACGATGGTGAGATGGACCGTCACGGTCCCCGGCGTACAGGCCAACTCCTCCGTCGCCCGCTCTGCCTGCAGGAGAGCGCAGAGGTGGGCGTCTTCGATCCCTTCCACACGACGGCGGGACCGATGAGATCGTCGGCGTCCGCCGGTCCGAGTTCCCAGTCCGAGTCGCGACCAGGAGGACGCATGCGGAAGATCGTCGTGCACATGGGGCTGTCGCTGGACGGCTACTTCGAGGGGCCGGACCACGACCTGAGCTGGCACCGGGTCGACGAGGAGCTGCACGCACACTTCAACGAGCACCTCGCGACCCACGGCGCCTTCATCGAGGGCCGGGTCACCTACGAGGGCATGGAGGCGTTCTGGCCGACCGCCGACCAGGACCCGGACCTCTCGCCTACCGTGCGCGCGTTCGCCGGCATCTGGCGGGCGGTGCCGAAGATCGTGTTCTCCCGCACGCTGCAGGAGGTCGGCCCCAACGCCTCGCTGCGGAGAGAGGTGGACCCCGACGAGATCCGCGCACTGAAGCAGCAGCCCGGCGGGGACATGACGGTCGGCGGGGTCGACCTGGCCGAGACCTTCCGCCGACTGGACCTGGTCGACGAGTACCGGCTCTACGTCAACCCGGTCGTCCTCGGCCGCGGTCGACGGCTCTTCGAGACCGCCGACCACCCGACCGACCTGGAGCTGGTGGAGAACCGGCGGTTCGGCAACGGTGTCGTCCTGCTGCGCTACGCCGTCCGACGTCCCTAGAGGTCGGCGCCTGGCACAGCGGAACGCTGTGCCCTGAGGCGGGTCCCACGCGGTGGGACCCCGCCTCAGGGCACGCCCTCCGGCTCGTCCGGTGCCTGCGTTCCAGCGGGCGGGCCCTCAGCCGAGCTGCTCCGCGAGCATGACGATGATCCCCTCGGGGCCGCGGACGTAGCAGAGCCGGTAGCTGTCCTCGTAGCGCACCACCTCGCCCACGAGCTCCGTGCCGCGGGCGCGCAGCCCGGCCACGGCGGCGTCGATGTCGTCGACGGCGAAGGCGACCCGGCGGATGCCCAGGGTGTTCGGCGGCGCGTCCTGGTCACCGGCCCGCGCAGGCGGGGAGTGGAACGCATCAGCTCGAGCCGGCCGTGACCGTCCGCGGTCTGGAGCATCGCGACCTCCACGCGGACGCCCTCGAGCGCCACGACGCGGTCGACCCAGTCGCCCTCGACCGGACCCCTCCCCAGGAGCCCGAGCCCGAGCTGGACGAAGAAGTCGGTCGCGGCCGAGAGGTCGTCGACCACGATGCCCACGTCCTCCAGGCGTCGGATCGTCATGCGGGTCTCCCTCCTCCGGACGAGGTCCCCTCCGTGGTCCTGGCCCGCGCGCGGGCGGCCTGGCGGACCAGGTGGTCGCGCTCGGCGACGTCCGTGGCGCGACCGGCGGCCTCCGCGTACGCCGCGCCGGCGGCGGGCAGGTCGCCGGCGAGCTCGTGCAGGTGGCCGCGGACGGCGTGCCACCGGTGCCGCTCGCCGAGCACCTCGCGCAGCCGGTCGGTCTCGCGCAGCCCGGCGGCGGGGCCGAGGACGTGGCCGACGGCGACCGCGCGCCCGAGGACCGCGGCGGGGTCCTGGCGCACCGGGTCGTCGCTGAGTGCGACGAGGTCGTCGTACCAGGCGAGGATCTGCGGCCAGTCGGTCTCCTCGGCGCTCGCGGCGTCGTCGTGCAGCGCGGCGATGGCGGCCTCGACCTGGTAGCGGCCGGGACGCTGGAGCGCCAGCGCCGACTGCAGGACGCGCACCCCCTCGGCGATCTGACGGGTGTCCCACAGGCCGCGGTCCTGGCGGTCGAGCGGGACCAGGCGCCCCTCCGCGTCCCGTCGCGCCGGGAGGCGGGCGTGGTTGAGGAGCATCAGCGCGAGCAGCCCCCGGGCCTCCGGCTCCTCGGTGGCGAGGGTGAGCTGGCGGGCGAGCCGGATCGCCTCGGCGGCCAGGTCCACCCGGCCCGCGTGGCCGGCCGTGTAGACGAGGTAGAGCACGCGCAACACGACGGCGAGGTCGCCGGGGGAGTCCAGCCGGCGCCCCTGCAGGGCCCGCTTGGCCCGGCTGATCCGCTGCGCCATGGTCGCCTCCGGGACGTAGAAGGCGTCCGCGATCTCCCGGGTGGTGAGGCCGCCGACGGCGCGCAGGGTCAGCGCCACCTGGGAGGCGGGTGCGAGGTCGGGGGAGCAGCAGCAGAAGAGCAGGAAGAGGGTGTCGTCACCCTCCTCGGTCGCGCCGGGTGGCGGCTCGGCGTACGTCACCTCCTCGCGCCGGGCCCGGGCGGCCTCGCTGCGGCGGGCGTCGACGAGCCGCCGGGTGGCGACCGTCGTCAGCCACGCGCGCGCATCGCGCGGGGGGTGCTCGGGCCACACCCGCAGCGCCTCCAGCAACGCCTCCTGCAGCGCGTCCTCGGCGGCGTCGAAGTCCTCGCCCCGCCGGACCAGGCCCGCGAGCACCCGGGGGACGAGAGCGCGCAGCGCGCCCTCGTCCCCCGGTCGCGTCGGCTCGTCGACCACGCCCGATCAGCCGTCCGCCGGCGTCCCGGACATGACCTCCCGGACGTCGATCCACTCGTACAGCGGCCCTCCGCCCGGGCCGGGCTCGGAAGAGATGTGGGCCGCGATCTCGAGCGCGCGCTCGCGCGACTCGACGTCGACCATGTACCAGCCCGCCACGAGGTCACTGGTCTCGGGCAGCGGCCCGTCGGTGGTGACCGGCGCGGCGTCCGGACCGCCGTAGCGCACCCACGTCTGGACCGGCGTGAGCGCCTGCACGTCGACGAGCTCGCCGTTCTCCTCGAGCAACTGGTTGACGTGCTTCAGGAAGGCCATGTGCGCCTCGACGTCCTCGGGGGCCCACTGGTCCATCGGGGGGAAGGGGCGGTGCGGCTCCGGGCCGCCGCGGTAGTGCTTGAGGAGCAGGTACTTCGGCATGGTGGCCTCCGGGTCTCGTGGGCCGCGCCTGTCGTGGCCCTCACCTGGTGAGCGGAGCCGGTTCGGGGTCCTCGACATGCAACCACCCGTCCGGCGCGGGGATCCTCAGCGCGGGCGGTCCGGACCGGGCGGACGGCGAACGGCGGAACCGGTGCCGGCCCCCCAGACCTGGGGGTCCCGGGCCGCTGCTCCCGAGGCGGCTGGGGGCACGACGACGCAGGTGACGGCTGGGGTCCCTGGGGCGCGCGGGGGGAGGTGCGCCTCGAGCCGTGCTTCCGGCGAGCCGCCCGCGTGGGTGACACTCCGCCGGGCTCGGAACCGGTCCCCGACGGGGTGGGGACGACGAGCCACGGGGGAGCGGGGGCACGCGTGTTCGATCCGGCTGTGGGTGCGATCCTGGCCCACCACGAGGGCAGGTCCGGCAACACGCTCATGCGGCGGGCCGCCGAGCAGGCCGTGGCGCTGGGCTACGAGCCCGTTCCCCCGCGAGGCAGCGGCCAGGCGAGGTACATCCGGCTGGTGCTCGACGCCCGGTGGGCCAGCGTCCCGGTGACGCTGTACCTGGAGGGCAATCGGCTCGTCGCCAACGGCACGCAGGTGCGCGACTTCGCCGCCTCGCTGCCCGGAGCCGTGCCGACACCACGCGGCGTGCAGTTCCCGCTGGGCACGGTCGAGCGGCAGGTGCTCGAGGCCGTCGCCACCTGGGCCCACGCCCGCGCGGTGCGCCCCGGCGAGGCTCGACCGATCGCTGTGGCGCCGCCGGCCGGCCCCGCGGCACCCGGGCACGCGCCCCTCCGGGCCGGGGGAGGGCCCGCAGCGGGTCCGCGCCGGCCGGCCGTCGCCGCCGCCGTCGTGGCGGTCCTGGTCCTGCTCGGCGCGCTGACCGGCGGGGCCGGCGGCGCCCTCGTCCTCGGCGGGCTCGCCGTCGCCGCCGTGGGCGGGATCGCCCTCGTCCGCGGCCGGGCTCCCTGGGTCCGCATCGCCACGCGCGGTGTGAGCGGGGCCGTCGCGGCCGGTGGCCTGGCGCTGGTGGTCGCCGGCGGCACGCTCCTGCCGACCCCGACCGCCGCCACGGCCAGGAGCGAGCCGCTGCCGTCGGCCCCCGCCCCCGCGCCGGCGAGCCCGTCGACCTCGGAGGCGGACATCGCCGCCGCCGAGGCCGCGCTCGTGGAGGCGGAGACCGACGAGCGGGCCGTCGCCGGGGTCGACCGGACGACCGGGCTGCTGTCCGACGGCGCCACGCAGACCGCCGTGCAGGAGGCGGCGCGGACCTCGGCACTGGCCGCGCTGGCCGCCGTCGAGGTCAAGGGCCGGGCGCCGCGGACCGGGTACGACCGGGACCTGTTCGGCAGCGGGTGGGTGGACACCGACCGCAACGGGTGCGACACCCGCAACGACGTCCTCGCCCGCGACCTGACGGGGGAGACGGTCAAGCCGGGCACCCGGGACTGCGTCGTCCTGATGGGCACCCTGGCCGACCCCTACTCCGCCACGACCATCTCCTTCCAGCGCGGGCAGGACACCAGCGACGACGTGCAGATCGACCACGTCGTCGCGCTGTCGGACGCCTGGCAGAAGGGCGCCCAGGGCTGGGACACCGCCCGGCGCACCGCCTTCGCCAACGACCCGCTCAACCTGCTCGCCGTCGACGGCCCGCTCAACATGCAGAAGGGCGACGGCGACGCGGCCACCTGGCTGCCGCCGAACACCGCCTACCGGTGCGCCTACGTCGCCCGGCAGGTCGCGGTGAAGGTCAGCTACGGGCTGTGGATGACCCAGGCGGAGGAGAACGCCATCGCGACCGTGCTCACCGCCTGCCCGGACGAGCCGCTGCCCGGCGGCGTGGTCGCCACGCTGCCCAAGCCCGCGCCGGAGAGCTCCCCGGCTCCCCAGGTCGTCCCGGTGCCGGTCCCCGCCGAGGAGCCCGGCACCGACGTCGTCCCGGTGCCGGCACCGCGACCGGCCCCCGCCCCCGCACCGCGACCGGCCCCGGCTCCCGTTCCGGCCCCGGCCCCTGCTCCGGCACCTGCACCTGCACCTGCACCTGCGCCCGACGTCCACTACCGGAACTGCGATGCGGTGCGGGCCGCCGGCGCTGCCCCCATCCACCCCGGGGACCCCGGCTGGCAGCCGAAGTTCGACCGGGACGAGGACGGCGTCGGCTGCGAGTGAGCCGGCTGGTCAGGCTGCCCGGTGTGACCGGCGGCGGAGGCGCCGGGCGACCAGGTGGTCGACCCCGAGGCGGCCCGAGCCGGTCACCGCGAGCACGAGGCTCAGCAGCCCGAGCGTGATGACGAGCTCGGGGCCGTTGTGGTCCATGGCGAACAGGCCGCTGGTGTGCACGAAGACCCAGGCCCCGACCATGTTCAGCGCCATGAGGACGCCGACGACCGGGACCGCGGCGCCGACGATCATCGCGATCCCGCCGACGAGCTCGAAGAGCACGTTGGCCGGGCCGGTCACGCTGCCGAGCGGGACGCCCGACTGCTCGAACAGCCGCCCGACCCCGCTCAGGCTGCCGCCGAAGTCGTACTCGAGCTTCGCGTGCGCCACCATGATCACGCCCAGGCCGATCCGGGCGAGGAGCAGGACGACGTCGCGGGCGGTCTGGGTCAGGCCGGTGTCCCGGGTCTGCGGAGTGCGGTCGGTGATGGTCATGATCGGAGTCCCTCCGGGGTGTCGGCCTCCCGGGCGGTCGCCCGCGGAGCCTCACCAGGACGACGAACGAACGGTCTCCGTTTCGACCTCGTCGCGGACGCGAAGTCATCGGCGGGATCGAGCCGGTCGGTGCGGGAGCGACCGTAGGAGTTGAAGCGCGCTCGAGGTCAACGGGCGCTGGAACGACCTCGCCGAAGCCTCGGGCCAGAGGCGGGGAGAAGGCGCCGCGGAGCCGGTCCGCGGCCGCGTACGTACCGTGGTGGGGGTGAGCCTCGCCCCGGCATCGACCGTCGTCCTGCACGACTCCTTCGCCCGTGAGCTGCCGGAGCTGGCGATCCCGTGGCGGGCCGCGGAGGCGCCGGACCCGCGGCTGCTCGTCCTCAACGAGTCCCTGGTCACCGAGCTCGGCCTCGACCCGGTCGCGCTGCGGACCCCGGAGGGCATCGGCCTGCTGGTGGGCACCTCCCTGCCCGCCGACGCCCACCCCGTGGCGCAGGCCTACGCCGGCCACCAGTTCGGCTGGTACTCCCCGCGGCTCGGGGACGGCCGCGCGCTGCTGCTCGGTGAGCTGGACGGCCCCGACGGCCCGCGCGACCTGCACCTCAAGGGTGCGGGCCGCACGCCGTTCTCCCGCGGGGGCGACGGGCTGGCCGTGGTCGGTCCGATGCTGCGCGAGTACGTCGTCAGCGAGGCGATGCACGCCCTCGGCATCCCGACGACCCGCTCGCTCGCGGTCGTGGCGACCGGCCGTCCCGTGCGCCGCGAGACGATGCTGCCGGGCGCGGTGCTCGCCCGGGTCGCGAGCAGCCACCTGCGCGTCGGCAGCTTCCAGTACGCCCGCGCCACGGACGACGTCGACCTGCTGCGGCGCCTGGCCGACCACGCGATCGCCCGGCACCACCCCGGTGCGGCGGAGGCCGAGAACCGCCACCTCGCGCTGTTCGAGGCGGTGGTCGCCGCCCAGGCGGCACTGGTGGCCCGCTGGATGCTCGTCGGGTTCGTGCACGGGGTCATGAACACCGACAACGTGACGATCTCCGGCGAGACCATCGACTACGGGCCCTGCGCCTTCCTCGACGCGTACGACCCCGCCACGGTGTTCAGCTCCATCGACGAGAGCGGGCGCTATGCCTACGGCAACCAGCCGGTCGTGACCGAGTGGAACCTGGCCCGGTTCGCCGAGGCCCTCCTCCCGCTGCTGTCCGACGACCAGGAGCAGGCGGTCGCCCTCGCGGTCGAGTCGCTCGGCGCGTTCCGCTCGCACTACGGCGCCGCGTGGTCGGCCGGCATGCGCGCCAAGCTCGGCCTGCGCGACGGTCCGGACGACGCGGTGACCACGCCCCTGGTCGACGACCTGCTGACCCTGCTGGAGCGCAACCGCGTCGACCTCACGTCGGCCTTCCGGCTCCTCGGCACCGCCGCGCGCGGGGACGCCGAGCCCGTGCGCCGCCTCGTCCTCGACCTCGCGGGGTTCGACGCCTGGATCGAGCGGTGGCGGTCCCTGGAGCCCGACGCCGACCTGATGGACCGGACCAATCCGGTCTACATCCCGCGCAACCACCTGGTGGAGGAGGCGCTCGCCGCCGCGACCACCGGCGACCTGGACCCGCTGGAGCGGTTGCTGGAGGTGCTGGCCCGCCCCTTCGACGAGCGCCCCGGCCTCGAGCGCTACGCGGCGCCCGCCCCCGACTCCGGCCGCTACGTGACGTACTGCGGGACGTGAGCCGGCAGCGACCCTGTCCGGTGGCATCCGGGCGCAGTACCGGAACGCGCCTGATCCGATACGGATCGTCCCGACGCGCAGCCGACCGCGATCGACGGGCAGGGACCTGGGTCACCAGTTCGGCGCGACCCCTTCCCACCAACGGAACTCCGGGGTTCCATGCTGGCGCGCTCCACCACCGGGGTGCCTGATCCACGGGGGAACCGTGCCGCTCGCCCAGCACCACCCGTACGACCGCTCCGCCTTCCCGCCCCCGCCGCGGGTGCTCGTCGTCGACGACCACCGCACCTTCGCCGAACTGCTCTCCGGCGCCCTGGAGGCGGCCGGGATGGACGTCCTGGGGACGGCGCACTCCGCCGCGCAGGCCGTCGCGATGGCCGGCGACCTGCAGCCCGACATCGTCGTGATGGACATCGAGATGCCGCGCCAGGACGGGCTGTCCGCGACCCGTCGGCTGCGCGAGGTCGCCCCGGACGCCGTCGTCGCGGTGGTCACCGCGCACCGCGACCCGGAGTGGGTGGTGCGCGCCACGCAGGCCGGGGCGTCCGCGTTCATCCCCAAGGACGGCTCGCTGGCCGAGATGATCGACGTCCTCACCCGCGTGCGGGGCGGCCAGATGCTCGTCGCACCGTCCACCTTCTCCGCCGGGCCGACCCCCGGGAGGCGGCCCGTGCCGGTCAACGAGCCGCGGCCGACCCTGACCCGCCGTGAGCAGGAGGTCCTCGACTGCCTGGGCCAGGGCATGCAGGTGAAGGCCATCGCCCGGGTCCTCGGGATCACCCTGGAGACGTGCCGGGGCTACGTGAAGTCGCTGCACGTCAAGCTCGGCGTCCGGTCGCAGCTGGAGGCCGTCGTCAAGGCCCAGCAGCTCGGCCTGCTGTCCCCCGCTCCGGAGTGACCGCCAGCTGCCGGGACGGCCGCGCCGGAGGGCTCAGACGATCAACCGGCTGAGGACCTCCACCCAGGCCGACCGGACGGCCGGCGGCTGATCGGCCACCACCGTCCTGAGGTCGGCCTCCGAGGGGGAGCCCTCCCGGGCGATGACCTCGAAGCCGAGCCGGTCGACCAGGGTGCGGATCCGCTCGGCCGCGAGTCCGGCGTCGAGCAGGGGCTGGAGGACCCAGTCCGGGTGGGGCGCCTGGAACTCCACGCCCCCACTTCGGCCCGCGGGGCCGCGGTGGATGCACCGGCGTCGTCAGGGGACGAGCGCGAGCTTGCCGACGACCTCCCGGCGGGCGAGGCGGGCGAGGGCGTCCGCCGCCTGCTCCAGCGGGAGGCAGGTGGGCGCCGGTGGGTGCAGTTCGCCACCCGCGACACGGCCCAGCACGCCGGCCAGGAGGGCGGTCGCCGCCCCGGGGTCGGTCCGCGCCCAGTGGCCCCAGTCGACGCCGACCACGCTGCGGTTGCGCAGCAGCACGATGTTGGCCGGCAGCCGCGGGATCTCGCCGCCGGCGAACCCGAGCACGCAGAACCGGCCGCCGGCGGTCAGGGAACGGAGCGCCTCCTCGGCCAGCGACCCCCCGACCGGGTCGACGACGACGTCCGCCCCGCCGCCGGTGACCTCCCGCACGCGGGCCTTGAGGTCGCTGTAGTCGAGGGTCACCTCGGCGCCGGCCGCCTCCGCGGCGGCCCGCTTGGCCGCGGTCGACGCCGCCGCCACGACCCGCGCGCCGGCCGCACGGGCGACGTCCACGGCGGCGAGGCCGATCCCACCCCCGGCCCCGAGGACCAGCACCCACTCACCGGCGCGGACCGGCACGCGGGAAGCGAGGGCGAAGCTCATCGTGCTGTAGTTCTCGACCGCGGTGACGGCTCGTGCGGGCGCCAGGCCGGCCGGGAGCGGGACGACCGCGATGGCCGGTGCGACCAGGTCGGTCGTGAACCCCCCGCCGGCCATCGACAGCACCACCACCGGGTCCCCGGCGGCGACGCCGGCCACGTCCGGGCCCACCGAGCGCACCCGGCCGGCCACCGCCGTCCCCGGGGTGTGGGGGAGCGGCGGTCGCACCTGGTAGCGCCCCTGCACGATGAGCCCGTCGACGAAGCTGACCGCCGCCGCCTCCACGGCGACGGCGACCTCGCCCGGCCCCGGTTCCCGATCGGCCTCCTCCACCAGCTCCAGTCGGTCGACCGGGCCGAACTCCTGGCACACGATGCGTCGCACTGCGTCCTCCCGCGAGCCGCTCGATGGTGCCGCCCCGAGCATGGGGCACCGCGGCCGCGGCGGCACTACGGTCTCCGGGGGTGACCCCTCCCCGCACCCGCCCGCCCGGGATGGCCGACGAACGGACCCAGTTGCTCGGCTGGCTGGACCTGCAGCGCGCGCTGGTCCCCTACAAGTGCGAGGGCCTCTCCGAGGACGACGCCCACCGCGCGGTGCTGCCCACGTCGCCGGTGATGACCGTCGCGGGACTGGTCTCCCACCTGCGCTGGGTCGAGCACTGCTGGTTCGAGGTCCTCTTCCTCGACCGGCCCTCCGGCGTCAACCCGCAGTTCGGCGACGTCCCGGAGGCCGACTTCCAGGTCGGGGACACCCCGCTGCCGGTGCTGCTCGACGAGTACGCCCGCCAGTGCGCCGTCTCCGACGGCATCGTCGCCGAGTGGTCGCTGGACGCGCTCGGGCAGAACACGGAGTACGGCGCCGACGGCCTCACCCTGCGCTGGATGCTCATCCACGTCGTCGAGGAGGTCGCCCGGCACGTCGGGCACCTGGACCTGATCCGGGAGCAGCTGGACGGCGCCCGCGGCTACTACTGAGCCGGCGTCAGCGCCGGTGCCGGGAGCCGGACGGCGGCGCTCCGCGGGCGGTGCGGGCGAAGGCGCGGGCGTACCAGGTCGCCGTCCCGGCGGTGGCGACGGCCCACGCCGCCAGGGCCCAGGCCAGCGGGCTCACGACCACTCCCAGTCCGCGGCGGGCAGCGCGCGGGGGAGTGGCCGCTGCTCGGCCAGCGCGGCCCGCAGCCGCTCCGCGGTCCGCCGGCGCACGTCGGCCCGCTCGCGCAGCAGCGCGGCCAGCGCGGGGTCGTCGGCGCGCCCCGCCCGCCGCTCCAGCACCGCCGCCGTCTCGACGTAGACCGCCGCCTGCCGCAACTGCTCAATGAGGCCCGGGCCCGAATCCGGTCGCTGGGCCGGCCGACGGCCACCCGACGGGACGCGGTCGCCGCACCCGGCCGGAGCGGCCGTCCTCGAGTGCACCGCACCGCACCGCGGCAGCTGGTCCCCGTCGTCCTCGGAGCGTCGCCTCGTCACAGTGGCATTCCCCTCGTCGACTTCGCCGGACCGTCATGAGGAAGACGCGCCGGCCGCCGCGGGATGACGCGGAGGGGTCAGGACGGGCCGCGCCGGGCCATGTCGTAGCTGGCCAGCACCTCGAGCAGGAAGGACGACGCCGAGCGCGCCACCACGGGGACCTCGTCGGCCGCGGTGTCCCGCAGCACCTCGGTGAGGACCTCGTGGTGGACCTGCACGACCTCCAGCAGGCTGCGCCCGGCGGCCAGCGCGGTGCGGCCGAGCTGGTAGCCGGCGGTGAGGGAGGTCTCCTCGTGCCGGGACAGGTACCGCAGGAAGGCCGCCCGGTAGTCCCGCAGCAGGTCCGCGTGCCCCCTCATGCCCCCGGGACCGGCCGCGTCGCCAGCAGCCGGTCGAGCTCGGCGAGCCCCTCCTCCAGGTCCAGCGCGGTGGTCACCGATCCGGTGTCCATGCCGAGCTCGACCATGGTGTAGGCGACGTCGGGCTGGATGCCGACGATGACGGTGACCGCACCGCGCAGCCGCGCCATCTCGGCGATGCCGCGCAGGGTCCGGGTGCCGAAGGAGTCCAGGACGTCGAGGGCGGCGACGTCGATCACGACGCCCCGGGCGCGGTCGGCGCCGATCCGGTCCACGAGGTCGCGCTGGAACCGCACCAGCTGCGAGTCGTCCAGCGCGGTGTGCACCGAGGCGATCAGGTAGGGCCCCTGCCGCAGGATCGAGAACAGCCGCGGGCCGGTCACGTCCCACCGCCCCCGTCGTCCCGGCTGACCGCGTAGCCCAGCAGCCGCTCGGCCTCTTCCAGGCCGCCCTGCAGATCGCCGATGGTGTTCATCTTCGACAGGTCGACGCCGATGGTGACCAGCGTCTGGGCGATCTCCGGCGACAGCCCGGTGATGATCACGCTGGCGCCCATCAGCCGCGAGGCGTCCACGGTCCGCACCAGGTGGTTGGCGACGGACTCGTCGACGTCCGGGACGCCGGTGATGTCGACGACCACGACCTTCGCCCGGTGCGTGCGGATGCCGCTGAGCAGTTGCACGGTCAGCTGCCGGGCGCGCTCGCGGTCGAGCATCCCGATGATCGGCAGGATGAGCAGCCGCTCCCGTACCGGCAGCACCGGGGTGGACAGCTCGCGGATGGAGTCCTGCTGCTGGCGGATGACCCGTTCCCGCTCCTCGACGAAGCTCACCGCGACGGTGTTGGCGATCCGGTTGGCGGCGGGCTCGTAGGCGTCGAGCACCCGGTTGAGCAGGGCGAAGTCGCGCTGGTACTTCTCGAACAGCGACCGGGCCAGGACGTCGCGGAGCAGCAGGACGATCCCGACGACCTCGTGGGTCTCCACGCCGCGCGGGATGATCCGCTCGGACAGGTCGCGCGCGTAGTGCTGCAGCGCCTCCACGCTGCCGGTCTCCAGCACCTCGACGTAGTTGTCGTAGACCAGCGTGGTCTCGGCGGCCATCTCCTGCGACGTCATCGCCTGCAGGAGGTGCGCCTCCTGGATGCGCCGGGCCCACTCCTGCCGCAGCCGCGTCCGGTGCTCGCGCAGGTGCGCGACCAGCTGCGGGAGCAGGCCGTCCTGGTCGAGATGGCCGTCCGCCGGCGCCGCGGTCACGGTCGGGTTCTCGTTCCGGGTCATGCCTCACCCCGCCACTTCGTCATGGTCACCGTCGTCCCGCGGCCGGTCTCGGAGACCACCGCGAACTCGTCCATCAGCCGCCGGGCGCCGGGCAGCCCCAGCCCGAGCCCCTGGTAGGTGCTGTAGCCGTCCTGCAGCGCCTGCTCCACGTCGGGGATCCCCGGGCCGGCGTCGCGGGCGACGATCGAGATGCCGCAGCGCGGCTCGGCCAGCTCGGCCACCACCACCTCGCCGGTGTCGGCGAAGCGCACGATGTTGCGGGCCACCTCGGAGACGGCGGTGGCGATCAGCGTGATGTCGGTGGGCGAGAAGCCCAGCCGGGTGGCGATCTCCCGGGCGGCCTGCCGTGCGGCGACGACGTCGGCGTCGGTCCGGACGGGGACGCGCACCTCGTCGTCCCGGGACCGTCCCCGCTCCAGCAGCGGCCCGGCGAGGCGCGCGCAGACCTCGCACTCCAGCAGGTGACGGGCCGCGTCGACCTCCCGCTGGCGGCGCCGGTCGCCGCTGGAGAGGGCCATCAGCACCGGTCGGCACCGCTCGGTCGGCGGCTCCACCCGCTCGGACACCAGCAGGTACTCCACCCGGAGCCGGGCCCGGGTGCGGTTGAGCTGGGCCGCGACCGCACCGGCCGTGGAGCCGAGCTCGGCGGCCAGCGAGCGGGTGTCCTGGCCGGCGACCTCGTGGGCGAGCAGCGTGCTCCGCTCGCGGTCGGACAGCCGGTCGAGCGCCTCCGCGACCGCCGCCCGGTCCTCCTGGGCGAGGACGTCCTCGTCGGGGGCCGGTGGGGGTCGCAGGTCGATGACGCGGTGCTGGTTGCGCCGCTGCCGGTCCTGGTCCCGCCACAGGGAGGCGACCACGTTGCGCGCGGTCACGATGGCGTAGGGCTCGAGCATGCCGGGCTCGATCCGGTCGGACGCGGCGAGCAGGCGGGCCAGCGTCTCCTGGACCAGGTCGTCGGCGGTGGCCGCGTCCGGGACGCGGGAGGCCACGATGCGGCGGACGAGCGGGATCAGGGCTGCGACGTCCGGAGACGCGCTGCCCTCGTCGGGGGTGCCCACCGGCTCGACGGCCGCCACCCGCCGGACGCTACCTCTGTCACCTCCGCCTCGGCGCGCGGAACGGTCCAGTGCGGCCCCCGGACCAGGACGTTCCGGATGCCGACGCCGCCGACGACGGTGGATGACGGTCGTGCCGGACCCGCGTCCTCCCGCGTCCCGCAGAGCTGACCGCTGCCGGGTTCCCGGACTCACCAGCGTGGGGAGCCGCTGCGGCACGCGCCACGCCCGGGCGTCCCGCCCGCGTCAGGGCGCGGGCCGGGACCCGTCTCATCTCGTGCACCACCGCCGCCGCAGCGGCGCGACGGAGACCGTCTGCACGACCGACCAGGGGCCGGTCACGCTGCGGCAGAACTGAGGATCGCCGGCCGGCGGACCCCTGACCCCGGTCCGCCGGCCGGCCCTGCCCGATGCGCGCACGGATCTCCCTCGACATGGTGAGGCCGGGCTCCCGGGGTGCGGGCCGTCGCCGTGCCATCGTTCCCGCCATGGGAGCAGCGGGCCCGGGGAGCGTGGTCGTCGCCGTCGTCGCGGCGGTCCTCGGCGTGCCCGTGGGGACGCTCATCGCCCGGGCCGCGGGCCGCTACCCGTGGCGGGCGCAGGCCCGCATCCGCGAGGTCCTCGGGCCCGGACGGGGCGCCGTCGGGCGGCCGTTCCCGGAGGTCGCCGCGGCACTGCTGTTCGGCCTCACGGCACTGCGCTTCGGGATCTCCTGGGAGCTCCCCGCGTTCCTCCTGCTCGCCACTGCCGGGCTGCTGCTGGCCGTGATCGACCTCCGGCACCGGGTGCTGCCCAACCGCGTGGTGCTGCCGGCCCTCGGCGGGTCGGCGGCGCTCCTGGTGGTCCCCGCCGCGGTCGAGGGGGCCTGGGACTCGCTGCTGCTGGCCGGGGCGGGTGCCGTCGTCCTCTTCGCCGTCTTCCTCGTCCTGGCGCTGGTCTCCCCGGGGGCACTCGGCATGGGCGACGTCAAGCTCGCCGCCGTGCTGGGCCTCTGCCTGGGCTGGCTCGGCTGGGGCGCGGTCCTCGCCGGGGCACTGGCCGGGTTCGTCCTGCAGGCCGCCGTGGCCCTCGGCCTGCTCGCCACGCGGCGCATCGGGCTGCGCGGTGAGCTGCCCTTCGGCCCGGCCATGCTGGCCGGCGCCGCCGTCGCCATCGGCTGGAGCGCGCTGCTGTCCTGACGGGGGACTGACGCCGGTCGCGCGTCACGGGCGCGTGATCGGTGTCACGCGGTGTCAGCGGGGACGTCGAGGTACGCCCGGGAGAGGGGTGTGTGTCGGCCGACCGGGTGGATGCCCCTCAAGTCGGCGCACGACCTGTCCGACGGCTCCCTCACTGCCGCGAGGCCGGATCGACCGATCCGGACCGGCTCGGCACCCATCCCCCCGGGAGTCCCCGTGTTCAACCCGCTCGCCACCCTCCTCACCCTCGTCTCCCTCGCCAAGGACCGCGTCCAGCGCGAGGAGAAGGGCGCCACCGCCGTCGAGTACGGCCTGATGGTCGGCCTGATCGCTGTCTTCATCATCGGCGCCGTCATGTTGCTCGGCGACGAGCTCGACGGGCTGTTCCGCGAGATCTCCGCAGCCCTCAACGGCGCCGGCGAGGGCTGAACCGCCCCAGGCCACCGCGGCGCAGCGGCTCTCTCCCCCGGCGAGCCGCTGCGCCGCCGCACACGGACGCGCGGACGACGACCACGGAGAGGAGGGGGACGTGCGCAAGCGCATGCGTGAGGAGCACGGGGCCGCGGCGGTGGAGCTCGCCATGGTGCTGCCCCTCCTGCTGGTCCTGGTGTTGGGCATCGCCGAGTTCGGTCACGCCTTCCAGGTGCAGGGCACGCTGTCGGCCGCGGCCCGCGAGGGCGCCCGGGTCATGGCGCTGCAGAACGACAGGGCCGCCGCGCGCACCGCCGTCCGGACCGCGGCCCCCACGCTCGACCCGGCGATCACCGACGCGCAGATCGCGATCACGCCGGCCTCCTGCCCCACGACCACGTCCGGGCCCGCCACCGTCCGCGTGACCATCGACTACCCGATGCCGTTCCTCACCGACTTCTTCGGCGCGAGCATCGACCTCACCGGGACGGGGGTCATGCGGTGCAACGGCTGACCGCCCGCCGGTTCGCGCGCGCCCGCCGCCGGCTCGCCGGTGAGCGCGGGTCCACCGCGGTCCTCGTCGCCCTGCTGCTCGTGCCGGTCCTGGGCTTCACCGCCATCGCCGTGGACGTCGGGGCGATGTACGCCGAGCAGGCCCGGCTGCAGACCGCGGCCGACGCCGCCGCGCTCGCCGTCGCCCGCGACTGCGCGATGGGCGCCTGCGGCGACATGCGGGCCACCGCGCAGAGCCTGGTCGACGCCAACCTCGGCGGCGCCGACGCGGCCCCGCCGCTGCTCGGCAGCGACCCGACCAGCGTCACGGTCACCAGCAGCACGCCGACCGAGCACTGGTTCGCGCCCGTCCTCGGCCACGACGCCACCCAGGTCCAGGCGACCGCCACCGTCGCCTGGGGCGGTCCCAGCCGGGGGACCGCCGTCCTGCCGCTGACCTTCTCCTGGTGCGAGTTCTCCCAGCAGACCGGCGGTGGGCTGCCGTCCGGTACGGCCGTCAGGACCATCTACTTCACGAAGACGTCCGACACGGTCGGCTGCACGGGGCCGTCGCGCAACGTCGTCCCCGGCGGCTTCGCCTACCTCGACACCCCACCGGGGACCTGCGAGGCGGCCAGTGCGCGCGGCGAGCGCTCGTACTCGTCCACGGGCAACACCCCGCCGTCGGTGTGCCAGCCGTCCTACGTCGCCTCGCTGGTCGGCCAGACCGTGCTCCTGCCGCTCTTCGACGCCTCCGGGGACACCGGCAGCAACGCCTGGTACCACGTCTACGCCTACGCGGCCTTCCGCATCACCGGCTACCACTTCGGCGGCCAGTTCAGCTCCAGCCCCAGGCCGTGCGGCGGGAACGAGCGCTGCGTCAGCGGCTACTTCACCCGCTTCGTCGAGATGTCCGACCGCTTCGACTACGACCCCAGCGCGCCGGTGACCGGGGCGTCCGTCCTCCGACTCATCAGATAGGGGCACTCCGTGAGACGCCGACTCCTCGCCGCCGTCGCGGCGCTCGTCCTCGCCGCCGCCGGCGCCGTGGTCCTCCTGGCCTACGTGCGCGGTGCCGACGCCCGCGCCCTCGCGGGCGTGCGCACCGTGGAGGTGCTCGTCGTCGACCGGCTCATCCCCGAGGGGACGGCCGGCGAGGAGATCGCAGACCTGGTGCGCACCGAGGAGCTGCCCGCCAAGGCCGCCGTCGAGGGCCGGGTCACCGACCTGTCCGCGCTGGCCGGCCAGGTGGCGATCGCCGACCTCCAGCCCGGTGAGCAGCTGCTGGCCAGCCGGTTCACCGCTCCCGAGGACATGGCCCTCCCCGGGACCGTGCCGCCACCCGAGGGCGCGTCGGAGGTGAGCGTGCTGCTCGAGCCGCAGCGCGCCGTCGGCGGTCGGCTCGCGGCCGGGAACGAGATCGGCGTCTACATCTCCATGGACCTCGAGAACGACGCCGGCAAGAAGATCGGGGTCACCCACGCGACCCTGCACGGCGTCCTGGTCACCCAGGTCCAGGGCGCTCCCGCACCCGAGACCGAGGACGGGGTCGAGACGGCCTCCTCGGGCGGCGCGGCCCCGACGGGGAGCCTGATGGTGACCCTCGCCGTGCCGTCCCGGGACGCCGAGCTCGTCGTCTTCGGCATGGAGCACGGCACCGTGTGGCTGGCCCTCGAGCCCGAGGGAGCGGACGTCGACGACACCAGGATCGTCACCCAGGGGAACGTCTACGGCGACCTGCTCGCCGGCGTCGGCACCGTCTACGGGGGTTCCGAGTGAGCCGCGTGGTCCTGGCCGCGGCGGACGACGAGCTCACCAGGAGGGTCCACGCCGCGGTCGACGGTGACGTCCAGGTCCTCCCGCCCGGCCGCCTGCCCGGCGACCCGGCGCGGCTGTTCGAGCAGCTGCTCGACGGGGAGCTGCCGGACGTACTGCTCATCGGACCGCTCGCGCCGCCGCAGGAGGTGCTCACACTCGCCGAGCGGCTGGACGTCCAGTGCCCCGGCATCAGCGTCGTCCTGCTGGCCGAGCCCGTGCCGGAGATGCTGCAGGCGGCCATGCGGGCCGGCATCCGCGACCTGCTGACCCCGGGCGCGGACGCCGAGGGGATCCGTGCCGCCGTGGAACGGGCCGGCGCCGCCGCGGCCGGCCGGCGGCGGGTGCTGCGCCCACTGGAGGAGACCGCCCGCTACACCGGGCGGGTCATCACCATCGCCTCGCCCAAGGGCGGGGTCGGCAAGACGACGATCGCCGCCAACCTCGCGCTGGGCCTCACCGCTGCGGCGCCGCAGTCGACGGTGCTGGTCGACCTGGACGTGCAGTTCGGGGACGTCGCCTCCGCCCTGGGCCTGGTCCCCGAGCACACGCTGCCCGAGGCCGTCCAGGGCCCGGCCAGCGAGGACACGATGGTGCTCAAGACCTTCCTCACCCAGCACCCGAGCGGCCTCTACGCCGTGTGCGGGGCCGAGTCACCGGCCGCCGGCGACACCGTCACCGGCGCCGACGTCACCCGGTTGCTGACCGCGCTGGCCCGGGAGTTCCGCTACGTCGTCGTGGACACCGCTCCGGGGCTGTCCGAGCAGACCCTGGCCGCGCTCGACCGGGCGACCGACGTGGTGATGCTCAGCAGCATGGACGTCCCCGGCGTCCGGGGGCTGCGCAAGGAGCTCGACGTCCTGCGGGAGCTGTGCATGATCCCGGCAGGGCGGCACGTGGTCATGAACCTCGCCGACGCCAAGGGCGGGCTGTCGGTGCGCGACGTCGAGACGGCGATCGGCACGGGGGTGGACGTCGTCATCCCGCGCTCCGCGGCGGTGCCGGCGTCGACCAACCAGGGCGTGCCCATCCTCGCCAGCGGGCGCAAGGACCCGGCGGTCAAGGAGCTGCGCCGGCTCGTCGCCCGCTTCGCCGCGACCCCGCTGATGAAGCCCGGCCGCTACCGGGCCAGGCACCGGGCGGCGTCGTGAACCCCGCTCCGCCGGTCCGGAGGACCCCGTGAACCTCGCTGCCCGCCTGGCCGCCGTCCAGGGGCGCTCCGCGGCGCCGGACGCCCCGGCGGCGCCCCCCGTCGCGGTGCCGGCCACCCCGTCCGCCGTCCCTGCGCCCCGGCCGGTGACCCCGGCCGCCCCGCCACCGACCGACGCGCTGACCAAGCTCAAGGACCGGGTCGCCAAGGCCCTGTTCGAGCGCATGGGCAACCGGATGAACGACCCGTCGCTGTCCGAGGACAAGCTGCGGGCTCTCGTGCTCGGCGAGCTCGACGAGGTCGTCGAGGAGGAGCGGATCCCGCTCAGCAGCGAGGAACGGCAGCGGCTGACCGGGGAGCTGGCCGACGACGTCCTCGGCTTCGGACCGTTGCAGCGCCTGCTCGACGACCCGACGGTCACCGAGATCATGTGCAACGGTCCGGACAACGTCTACGTCGAGCAGGGCGGCAAGCTGGTCCGGACCGGCGCGCGGTTCACCTCCGAGGAGCACCTGCGCCGGGTCATCGACCGCATCGTGTCGCGGGTGGGACGGCGGATCGACGAGTCCTCACCGCTGGTGGACGCACGCCTGGCCGACGGCTCACGGGTCAACGCGATCATCCCGCCGCTGGCCTTCAGCGGGTCGACGCTGACCATCCGCAAGTTCGCCAAGGACCCGTTCGGCGTCGACGACCTGATCGGCTTCGGCACGCTGAGCCCGGAGATGGCCGAGCTGCTGCACGCCTGCGTCGAGGCCCGGCTGAACATCATCGTCTCCGGTGGCACCGGCACCGGGAAGACCACCCTGCTCAACGTCCTCTCCTCGTTCATCCCCGAGGACGAGCGGATCGTCACCATCGAGGACGCCGTCGAGCTGCAGCTGCAGCAGGAACACGTCGTCCGGCTCGAGTCGCGGCCACCCAACATCGAGGGCCGGGGCGCGATCACCATCCGCGACCTGGTGCGCAACTCGCTGCGGATGCGGCCGGACCGGATCGTGGTCGGGGAGTGCCGCGGCGGGGAGAGCCTGGACATGCTGCAGGCGATGAACACCGGCCACGACGGGTCGCTGTCCACGGTGCACGCCAACTCCCCGCGCGACGCGATCGCCCGGCTGGAGACCCTCGTGCTGATGGCGGGCATGGACCTGCCGCTGCGTGCGATCCGCGAGCAGATCGCCTCGGCCGTCGACGTCGTCGTCCAGCTGACCCGGCTGCGCGACGGCACCCGCCGGGTCACCCACGTGACCGAGGTGCAGGGGATGGAGGGTGAGACGGTCACCCTCCAGGACGCCTTCCTGTTCGACTACTCCGCCGGCGTCGACGCGGGCGGCCGGTTCCTCGGCAAGCCGGTGCCGACCGGCGTCCGGCCCCGGTTCACCGACCGCTTCGACGAGCTCGGCATCACCCTGTCGCCACGGGTCTTCGGGGTCGTCGACCCGGTGCGGCGGGGGTGGGCCTGATGTCGCCGGCCCTGCTGCTGCTCGGGCTGCTCGCCGTCACCGCGTCCCTGCTGCTCGTCGCGCTGGTCGTCCTCCCGGCCGGCTCGCGACGCGTGCCGCTGAGCCGGCTCGACCCCACGGTCGCGCCACCCGCGTCGGCTCTGGCCGGCGCGTCGGCCGCCGCCGGTGCCGCCGTCGAGCGGGTGCTGGTCAGGCGTGGCCGGATCGCGGCCGGCGCCGCCGCGCTGGAGCGGGCCGGCGTGGCCATGTCCCTGCCGGACGTCGTGCTGCTCGTCGGACTGGCCACCCTGGTGCTCGGCGCGCTCGGTGCGCTGCTGGGCGGGGTGCTCCTGGCCGCCGTCCTCGCCGGTGCGGCGCCGCTCGCCGCCCGGCTGGTGATCGCGGTCCGCACGCACCGTCGACAGGCCGCCTTCGCCGACCAGCTCGACGACGCGCTCCAACTCATGGCCAGCAGCCTGCGGGCCGGGCACAGCCTGCTCCGCGCGGTCGACTCGGTCTCCACCGAGGCCGCCGCACCCACGTGCGAGGAGTTCGCGCGCATCGTCAACGAGACCCGGGTCGGCCGGGACCTCGGCGACGCCCTCGACGAGGTCGCCGAGCGGATGGACAGCGACGACTTCCGGTGGATCGCCCAGGCCATCGCCATCCACCGCGAGGTCGGGGGCAACCTGGCCGAGGTCCTCGACACGGTCGGGCACACGATCCGCGAGCGCAACGCCATCCGCCGCCAGGTCAAGGCGCTGTCGGCGGAGGGCAAGCTCTCGGCGATCGTCCTCATGGCCTTGCCGTTCGGGGTCATCTCGTTCCTGTCGGTCGTCAACCCCGACTACCTGTCCGCCTTCACGTCGAGCCTGGCCGGGTACGTCATGGCCGGCATCGCGGTGGTGCTGCTCGTGGTCGGCGCGCTGTGGCTCACGAAGACCGTCCGGATCAGGTTCTGATGACACCGGTTCCCGTGTACGCCGCGACGATCGCGGTGGCCCTCGCCCTGCCCCTGCTGGGGTGGGCTCTGTTCGCCCGCCCGCAGGACGCCGCCGCGCGGGCGCGGGCCAACCTCAGCCGCGGACTCGACCCGGCCGGGCCGGTCGCCGTCCGGCAGCGCCGGGGCGCGCTGCCCCGGCTGACCCGGGCCCTGACCCCGGCCGGCACGGTGGCCCGCCTCAACCGGCTGGCCGGCTCCGCGGGCCGTCCCGCGGAGTGGCCGGTGCCGCGACTGGTCGCGGCGAAGCTGGTGCTGGCCGCGGTCGCGGGGGCCCTCGGGCTGATCGTCGTCGTCGCTCGTCCCGGTGCCCTGACCGTGCTCATGGCCGTGGTGGTCACCGGCGTGGCCTACGTGGTGCCGGAGCTGCTGCTGTACAGCCGGGGCCAGGAGCGACAGCAGGCCATCGCGGTGGAGCTGGCCGACACCCTCGACCAGATGACCATCGCCGTGGAGGCCGGTCTGGGGTTCGAGGCGGCGGTGGCGCGGGCCGGGCGCAACGGGCGGGGGCCGCTGGCCGAGGAGCTCGTCCGCACGCTGCAGGACATCGCGGTCGGCCGGCCGCGGCGCGAGGCCTACCTCGACCTGGCCGAGCGGACGGCGGTGCCCGACCTGCGCCGGTTCATCCGCGCCGTCGTCCAGGCCGACGCCTACGGTGTCTCCATCGCCGACGTGCTGCGCACCCAGGCGCAGGAGATGCGGCTCAAGCGCCGGCAGAGGGCCGAGGAGAAGGCCATGCAGATCCCGGTGAAGGTGATCTTCCCGCTGATCCTGTGCATCCTGCCGACGCTGTTCATCGTGCTGCTGGGACCGGCCGCCCTGGACATCGTCGACGCGTTCAGCGGCTGAACGCAGGGTGGGAGCGCGGGTCCGCTGCGCTCCCACCCTCCGCCGGGCGCCGGTCCCGGGCGGTGGCTCAGCCGGTGGAGCGGGGCTGGGCGGGGTTGGTCGGGTCGCCCTGCGACGGCGGGTTGATCACCGGCCCCGTGGTCGCCCCGGAGACCTTCGAGCCGGCCGCGGCGTGCACCGGGTCGTCGACGGCCGCGGCGGCCGGGTCGCCGCCGGAGGGCTGGGCGCCCTCCCGCAGCGCGCCGAGCCGGTTCTCCATGATCGTCACCACCTGCAGCCGGTTGGCGTGCGCGCGCTCGTACTCCAGGAGCGTCTCGAGACCGGTCGCGTCGAGGGTGCGGATGCGCGAGGTGAGCCCCTCCACCGGCAGATGGTCGTAGTCGGGCAGCGGCAGCTGGTCGTGCTCGGTCATGGGGGTCGGCCTACCCGTTCCCGTCGATCCGACACCGGGTGTGAGGGCACGGTCGGTGGGTAGGCGGCGGGAGCGGAGCGCCCCACAGCGGGTCCTGCTGTTCATCGTCGACAGTGATCGAGGAGTGGTCCCCACCCCATGGACGTGTCCTTCCTGGAGCAGGTCTTCACCGCCTCCGGGCCCTACGCCACCGTGTGCGCCGACGTCACGCACACCACAGAGAACGCCGACACGGAGGTCGACCTCCGGGTCCGCGCCATCGCGGAGCGGCTCAGCGAACAGGGCGCGCCGGAGGCGGTCGTCGAGGCGGTCCGCAGCCGCCTCCTCGAGGCGAACGACGGCGGGGAGATCGCCACCCTCAAGGGGCGCGCCCTCGTCGTCGCCGCGGACGGCTTCGTCGTCCTCGACCAGCCGCTGGTCGACGCGCCGCGGCAGGAGGTGGCCGAGTACTCGCCCGCGCCGGACCTGCTGCCGGTCCTGCGCCAGCTGCCCGGCCGCGTGCCGCACATCGTCGTCGTGACCGACCGGGTCGGTGCCGACATCTCCGTGGCCAGCCTCGTCGGCCGGCCGGAGATCGAGGACGAGGTCGAGGGCGACAGCTTCCAGATCCGCAAGTTCCAGGGCGGCGGCTGGGCGCACCACCGCTACCAGCACAACGCCGAGAACAAGTGGATCCACAACGCCGACAACGTCGCCGAGCGGATCGCCTCGCTGGTCCGCCGGCTGCACCCGGAGTTCGTGCTGCTGGCCGGGGACATGCGCGCCCGGCAGATCCTCACCGACCGCGCCAGCGACCTGTGGTCGGACCTCATCGTCTCCATGGACGAGGGCGGCCGGGCCGCCGGCGCCGACCGTGAGCCGGTCGACCGGCGCGCCGCCGAGCTGGTGGCCGAGCGCGAGGCCCACGAGGAGGCCGACACCGTCGAGAAGATCTCGTCGGCCGGCGCACACGGGCTGGCCGTCACCGGCACGGCGAACGTGGTCGAGGCACTCCGCAAGGGCCAGGTGGAGACATTGGTGCTCGCCGACCAGCCCGACGACGAGAAGCTCCTGGTGGGCGCCGCACCCCTGGAGCTCGGCGTCGACCAGGGCGACATGGACGCGCTCAACGTGCAGGAGGTGCACTCGGTCCCCGCCGATCGTGCGCTGCTCGCCGCGGCCGTCGCCAGCAGCGCCGCGGTCGTCGTCGTGCCGCGCGCGGCGATGCCCGGCGACATCCCGGTGGCCGCCGTCCTCCGCTACACCGACGACTCCACGCCGTCGCCCCAGTGACCACGCCCCGACCGACGAGGAGAACGTCGTGAGTGACCCCCACCAGCCCGCCACGTCCCCCGGCACCTCGACCGGTGACGTCGAGCGCCGCGCCGCGCTCGCTGAGGCCCTCGGCAAGGAGGTGTGGCCCGCGGACCGGGACACCCTCGTGGCCAAGGCGCAGGAGGGCAACGCCCCCGACCGGGTGCTCGCCGACCTGCGCCGGCTGCCGTCGGGGGAGGAGTTCACCAACGTGCAGGACGTCGCCCGCGCCCTGGGCATCGGCACCGAGCAGGAGCGCTTCTGAGATGACCACGAACAAGGAGCCGAGCGGGGAGGCCCTGGCCAACGTCACCGAGGACAACGTCCGCACCCGGTCCCAGCTGCTGCCCGAGGAGGAGGGCCTCCAGGGCAGCGGCATGGAGGAGGTGGCGGCCGAGGTGATCCTGGCCGAGTCCGAGGAGCGGACGGTGCACACCGACCCGGACGACGCGCAGGGCGCCCACCGGCAGTCGGCCGAGACCGCGGACCTGCCCTGAGCGGCGTCCACGAGCACCCGGTCCAGCTGCGCTGGTCGGACCCGGACTCCCTCGGCCACGTCAACCACGCCCGGGCACTGAGCCTGCTCGAGGACGCGCGGCTGGCGATGGCCGAGGGGTCGTCCGGCGATCGGGGACTGATCCTCGCCCGGCTGGAGGTCGACTACCTCCGCCAGCTGTACTACCGGGTCGGGGAGCGGTTGTGCGTGCGCAGCTGGGTGACCCGGCTGGGCACCAAGTCCCTCACCGTGCGCCAGGAGCTGGTGCAGGACGACCGGGTCGCCATCCGCGCCCACGTCGTCATGGTGCAGTTCGACTTCGCCACCGACACCAGCCGGGAGATGACCGACGGCGAGCGCGCGCACTGGTCGGGCTTCCGGGTGGACTGAGCCGGTGGCGTTCTTCGCGGGCTTCGCCGAGCAGCGGGTCGACGTGGCCGAGGGTGTCACGCTGCGGGTGCGCAGCGGCGGGTCGGGCCCGCCCGTGGTGCTGCTGCACGGTCACCCGCGGACCCACACGACCTGGCACCGGGTCGCGCCGCGGCTGGCCGCGGCCGGGCACACCGTCGTCTGCCCGGACCTGCGCGGCTACGGGGCCTCCACCGCCCCGCCCCCGGCCGGCGACCACGCCCAGGCGTCGAAGCGGGCGATGGCCGCCGACGTGGTGGCCCTGATGCGGGCCCTCGGCCACGACCGGTTCGCCGTCGTCGGGCACGACCGGGGCAGCTACGTGGCGCTGCGGACGGCGCTGGACCGCCCCGAGGCGGTCACCCACCTCGCCGTCCTCGACTGCGTCCCCATCGTCGAGCACCTCGACCGCGCCGACGCGCGCTTCGCCACCGCCTGGTGGCACTGGTTCTTCTTCGCCCAGCCCGACAAGCCGGAGCGGGCGATCCTCGCCGACCCCGACGCCTGGTACGGCGCACTGGCACCGGGGAGGGCCGAGCGGATGGGCCCGGAGAACCACGCCGACTTCCGCCGCGCGATCGCCGACCCGGACACGGTCCGGGCCATGCTCGAGGACTACCGGGCCGGCCTCACCGTCGACCGCGCCGCCGAGGAGGCCGACCGCGCCGCCGACCGGCGGGTCACCTGCCCCACGCTGGTGCTCTGGTCGGTGCGCGACGACCTCGAGCAGTTGCACGGCGACCCGCTGGCCATCTGGGCGGACTGGACCACCGACCTGCGCGGTGGAGGACCGGTCGACAGCGGCCACCACATGGCCGAGGACGCGCCCGACGAGCTGGTGGCGGCCCTGGTCCCGTTCCTGCGCGGGTGATCGGCCCGGGGCGACGGGGTAGTGCAGGGCCATGCCGAAGACGACGAAGAGCGGGGACGCGAAGCAGAGCGAGATCCCCAGCACCCTGCAGCGGTCCGACGAGAAGGCGCAGCGGACCTTCGCCAAGGCGCACGACTCGGCGATGGACTCCTACGACGACGAGCAGCGGGCCAACCAGGTCGCGTGGTCGGCGGTGAAGCACACGCACGAGAAGGTCGGCGACCACTGGGAGCCCAAGGACCACAAGGGCCCGAGCGACCCGCAGGCCGAGGGCGGCCGCGACACGAACCGGGAGACCAAGGGCGGCGTCGACGCCAACGCCACCAAGGAGCACCTCATGGACATCGCGCGGGAGCTCGACGTCCCCGGCCGGTCGAGCATGACCAAGGACGAGCTGGTCGACGCCATCAAGAAGGCGAACGACGAGGAGACGCGCAAGGCGCGCGAGAAGTGAGCCGGACGCGTTCCCTCCCGGCCCGGCGCGGGTAGCCGGGGCGGGTGACCGGAACCCCCCGCCCCGTCAGTGACCAGGTGGTCGTCGTCCTCGGCGCCTCCAGCGGCATCGGCCGGGCGGCCGCGCTGGAGTTCGCCCGGCAGGGAGCGACGCGGATCGTCGTCGCCTCCCGCGGCGAGGAGGCCCTGGGCACCCTCGTCGACGAGCTGACCCGGGCCGGGGCCGAGGCGGTCGCCGTCCCCACCGACATCACCGACGCCGCGGCCGTGCAGGCGCTGGTGACGGCCGCCGAGGAGCGCTTCAGCCGCATCGACACGTTCGTCACGGTCCCCGGCGTGGGGATCTGGGGCTCGGTGCAGCAGATCGACCTCGACGAGTTCCGCCGGGTCCTGGAGGTCAACTTCCTCGGCCACGTCGCCGCAGCGCAGGCCGCCGTGCCGGCGCTGGAGCGAGCCGGCGGCGGGGTGCTGATCGGCATCGGCTCCGTGGAGAGCTACCGGGCGGTCCCGCTGCACGCCCCGTACTCGGCGAGCAAGTTCGCCCTGCGGGCCTTCTACGACTGCCTGCGGATGGAGCTGGCCGAGGCGACCTCGCCGGTCGCGGTGGCCACGGTGCTCCCGGCCGGCATCGCCACCCCGTTCTTCGAGCACGCGCGCACGAAGCTCGGCTCCATGCCCAAGCCGCCGCCGCCGGTGTACGCACCCGAACTGGTGGCCGAGGCGATCGTGCGGGCCTCGACGCACCCGCGCCGGGAGATCCCGGTCGGCGACGCGGCGCTCGGCTTCCTCGCCGGCCAGCGGCTCAGCCCGGCCCTGACCGACGCGGTCCTCGCCGTCACCGGCCGGCAGCTGCAGACCACCGACCGGCCCGACACCGGCACCGACATCCTCGACACCCCGACGTCCGGGCCCGGGCGGGTGCGCGGCGAGTTCGCCGACTCCGTCCTGGAGACCAGCCCGGTCACGCGGGTCGCCGGCGCGGTGCTGCGCCCGGGGGAGCTCCTGCTGCGCGCGATCCGGCGGCGTCCCTCGGGTGGCCCCGGCGTCAGCGAGCGGGGATGAGCACCAGGTCGGTCTGCCGGTCGCCCAGGTAGCTCACGCCCTCCGCGGTGAGCGCGATCCCCTCCTCGAGGGCCATCCGGACCGGCTGGCCGCCCCACTCGGGCACCGGCACGCGCACGCAGAGCTCGAGGGCGTAGACGGTGTCCGGGTGCAGCACACGGTCCCCGGCGCCGGGGACGCCGCGCTGGTCGTCCCACATGCCGATCACCGGTCCGGCGCCGTGGCCGTGGAAGCCGACGGGGTGGGAGTAGACGTCCCCGTCGATGTCCTCCACCGCGGCGGCCGCGCGGGCGGCGGCGAGCACCTCGTTGCCGGTGCGGCCGACGACGAGCTCGGCGACGGTGAGGTCCTGCAGCCGGTTGCCCGCCGCCAGCGCCGCCCGCAGCCCCGGAGGGGCGTCGGTCTCGCCCGGCCGCAGGACGTAGCCGTTGCGCTGGCTGTCGGTCCGGAGCCCCAGGCTGGACAGCCCGACGTCGCAGTGCACCAGGTCCCCGGGCTCGACCGGCACGTCGTAGGGGACGGCGGGCAGCAGCGCGCCGCGCTCGGCGGCCGGCGGCACGCCCGCGCGCTGCAGGTCGACGACCGGCTGGAACCAGGGCTCGACGCCCAGGTCGGCCAGCCGCTGCCGGAGCCACCACGCCAGGTCGGTGGCGGTCGTCTCGCCCACGGTCAGGACCGCCGGGGAGAAGGCCTCCTCGACCACCTCGCGGACCAGCCGGTTGAGTCCGCGCAGCGCGGCGATCTCCTCGGGCAGCCGTGTCTCGAGCCAGCCCACCGCCAGGTCCTCGGCCGACACCAGGCGCTCGGCGAAGGGCCCCAGCGCCTCGGTGAGCAGCCGGTGCTCGGTGTGCGAGAGGCCGTCGGCCAGCGCGAAGTCGGCCGACACGTCGATCCCGATCCGGCGCGGGCCGGCCTGGGCCACGATGCGGCGCACCTCCGCCCACTGTGCGGCCTCCGTGCGCGGACCGCCGTCGTCCTCCGGGGACCACGCGGGCAGGAACTGTCCGGCGGGGTAGCGGGAGACCGCGACCGCGGTGACGCCGTCGTCGCTGCGGTGCAGCACCAGGATCGTGCGCCGCCGCGCCGACAGCCAGGTCGCCGGGAGCAGCGTGGCGAGGACGGGGTCCTCGTTGTACTCGCGGCCGATCACCAGCCACAGGTCGATGCCGGCGCGGTCCATGAGCCCCGGCAGCAGGTCCAGCAGCCGCTGGGTCAGCCACCGCTCCCGGACGTCGGCCTGCTCGCGCAGCGGCAGCGGCACCGTGCGGGTCGGGTCCGGCGCGACGAGGGTCACGGAGACAGGGAACCAGAGAACCGGCGTCCTCACCGGTCGAGCGGTGAGGGGCAGCGGGGTCCTCCGTCAGGCCGGCTCGGCGGCGGGGCTGCCCTCGTGCGGGCGGTTGTCCTGCAGGCGCACGGTGCGCTGGCGGGGGAGGACGGCGACCACCCGGTCCCGCCCGGCCTGCTTGGCCTCGTACATGGCGCCGTCGGCCCGGTCGACGAGCCGCCACATCGCGTCGGTGGCGTCCTCCCCGTCGACCGGCCGGACCAACGCGATGCCGACCGATGCGGTCACCGCGTGACCGTCGTCGGACCGGCTGCCGGCCACTGCCCGGCGCAGCCGCTCGGCCAGCCGCGCCGCCTCGGCGGAGTCGCTCACCAGCCCCAGCACGACCAGTTCCTCGCCGCCGATGCGCGCCAGGACGTCGCTGGGCCGGACCGTGGCCGACAGGGACCCGGCGACCGCCCGGAGCACCGCGTCCCCGGCAGCGTGACCGTGGGCGTCGTTGAGCTGCTTGAAGTGGTCGAGGTCGAGGACCATGGCCGCCACGCGCGACCCCTCGCGGCGAGCCTGGCGCCACAGCCGCGGCGCCTGCTCGACGAGGTGCCGGCGGTTCGACAGGCCGGTGAGCGGGTCCTGGTGGGACATCGCCTGGGTGGCCGCGAGCAGCCGCTGCACCCGGCGGCGCAGCACGTAGACACCGAACGACGCGCCGTTGAGCACCCCGGCGGCCATCGCCCACTGCGCGAGGACCCCCGGCGTGAGCCCCTCGGTGTGGATCAGCGCGGTGCCGCTGGAGAACACGGTCATCGCCATGCTCACGCCGACCATCCACGGGCCCAGGAACCAGGCCGCGACGAAGGAGGGGAGCAGGAGCAGCAGCGGCGGCGCGTGCCGTGGCTGCTCGATGGCGAGGACGGTGACCACGTAGACCAGGTGGCCCAGGAGCACCAGGCCGGACGTGGTCAGGGGGCCGACCCGCTCCCGCACCGCCAGGGGCAGGGAGACGGCCAGGCAGCCGATCATCACGACCGCGTACCAGAGCCGGGCGGTGCCGGGGTGCACCGTGCCGTCGACGACCAACGAGACGCAGCCGACCAGTCCACCGAGGAACGTGACGATGGCGAGCGTCATGACGGCGACCCGCCGTTCCATGCCGCGGCTCACGGCGACGTCCGATCCCTCGAACGGTGTGTCGGTGTCCATGCGTCGCCACTTGGTCACGGACGCAGCATGCCCTACCGGCGTCCTCCGTGGCACGTCGCGAGCCTCGGCCGTTCCGTGTCCCCCGGGCCCGGGCGCCCCGGTCGACGCCGTCCGCGCCCGGTGCCAGGGTGGCGGGCATGTCGCACCCCGAGCCCGGCCGGGTCGTCGTCCGGACCCTGACCGACCACCCGCTGGTCCCCAACGGGCCGGCCAGCTCGCTGCGGATGGTGGCCCCCGGCTCGGTGACCGCCGGGCGCTTCGGCCTGGTCGAGTACACCGTCGCGCCGCGCAGCGCCGGAGCCGCGCCGCACTACCACCAGACGTTCTCCGAGTCCTTCTACGTGCTCTCCGGGGAGCTGACCGTCTTCGCCGACGGCGCGTGGGCGCCGCACCGGGCCGGCGACTTCGCCCTGGTGCACGAGCGCGGTGTGCACGGCTTCCGCAACGACGGCGACGAGCCGGCGACCTTCCTCATCCTGTTCGCCCCCGGGATCGCCCGCGAGCAGTTCTTCGCCGAGATGGCCGAGCTGCGCACCAGCGGCCGGCAGCTGTCGCCGGAGGAGATGACCGCGTTCTACGCCCGCCACGACCAGGTGATGGTCGACGTCTGACGGTGGCAGGGTGGGGTGCCCAGCCTGCGATCGCGAGGAGGCGCACATGCCGCAGGGGCCGTGGTTCTACTGCCTCAAGCACCACACCGTCGAGGACCGGGACGGCTGCGCCGAGCGCCACCGGCTCGGCCCGTACGCCACGCGCGAGGAGGCCGAGCACGCGCTGCAGTCGGTGGCCGAGCGCGAGGAGAAGCTGACCGCCGAGGACCGCGACTGGCGAGGGGACTGAGGGGCCGCGCCGCCGCACCGGCATGATCGGCGGGGGACGCCGGGCGGTCCGGCGGCGCGGGAGGTGGCCACGTGACTGACGGACGTTCGGGCGAGGACCTGGTCGTCGGGGTGATCGGCGGCACGGGTCCGCAGGGCCGGGGGCTCGCCGTGCGACTGGCCGCGGCCGGTCAGCGGGTGCTGCTGGGCTCGCGCGACGCCGAGCGGGCCGCCGCGGTGGCCGAGGAGGTCGCCGGTCGGGCCGCGGCCGCGTCCGGGGGCGCCGAGGTGTCGGTGCAGGGCGGGTCGAACGTCGACGTCGCCGGCGCGGCGGACCTGGTGATCGTCGCCGTGCCGTACGCGGGGCACGCCGACACCCTCGCCGAGCTGGTCACCCCGCTGGCCGGCAAGGTCGTGGTCGACTGCGTCGTCCCGATGGCCTTCGACGAGCTGGGTGCCTACGCCCTCGAGGTGCCCGAGGGGTCGGTCGCCCAGCAGGCCGCCGCGCTGCTGCCCGACTCCCACGTGGTGGGGGCGTTCCACCACCTCTCCGCCGTCCTGCTCGAGGACCTCTCCCGCCCCACCCTCGACGGCGACGTCATGGTCGTCGGGGACGTGCGCGAGGCGACCGACACGGTGCAGGCGCTGGCCGGCCGGCTGCCCGGCATGCGGGGCATCTACGCCGGCCGGCTCCGCAACGCCCGCCAGGTCGAGGCGCTGACCATCAACCTGGTCTCGGTCAACCGCCGGTACAAGGCGCACGCCGGCATCCGCGTCACCGACGTCTGAGGGCTGCGGCCCTCGGCGATGTGCACCTGTGGCGCCTCTCGGGGCGAGAACGCGCCACAGGTGCACATCACCGGCGGGGCTACTCGAAGGAGTGCTCCGGGCCCGGGAAGGTGCCGGCGCGGACGTCATCGGCGTACTCCCGCGCCGCGCGCAGCAGCTCGGCCCGCAGGTCGGCGTACTTCTTGACGAACCGCGGCACCCGCCCGCCGGTCATCCCCGCCATGTCCGGCCAGACCAGCACCTGGGCGTCGCAGTCGACACCGGCCCCAATGCCGATCGTCGGGATCACCAGCTCCTTGGTCACCTGCGCGGCCAGGGCCGCCGGGACCATCTCCATGACGACGGCGAAGGCCCCGGCCTCCTGGACGGCGTGCGCGTCGGCCAGCAGCTGCTCGGCGCCCACACCACGGCCCTGCACCCGGAAGCCGCCGAGGGTGTGCTCGCTCTGCGGCGTGAATCCGATGTGGGCCATCACCGGGATGCCCGACTCGGTCAGCGTCCGGATCTGCGGAGCGACCCGCGTCCCGCCCTCGAGCTTGACCGCCTGCGCGCCGCCCTCCTTCATCAGCCGGACGGCGGTGGCCAGCGCCTGCTGCGGGCCGGCCTCGTAGCTGCCGAAGGGCAGGTCGGCGACGACCAGCGCCCGCCTGGTCGACCGGGTGACCGCTCGCGTCATCAGCAGGATGTCCTCGACCGTCACCGGGACCGTGCTGTCCAGCCCCAGGACGACGTTGCCGCCGGAGTCGCCCACCAGGAGCACGGGGATGCCGGCCTCCTCGAACACCGACGCGCTGGTCGTGTCGTAGGCGGTGAGCATCGCCCACTTCTCGCCCCGCTCCTTGGCCTGCTGCAGGTGGTGCACGCGCACCCGGGCGGTCGAGGTCCCGCCGTAGAGCACCGATTCACTCATGTGTGTGATGCCGCTCCCTCGCGGACGCTGGGCAGGCTCTCCCGCCAGCGGTTGGTGATCGGCAGGCGCCGATCCCGGCCGAACGCCTTCAGGCTGATCTTCGTTCCCGGTGCCGACTGCCGGCGCTTGAACTCCGCGGCGTCCACCAGCCGCAGCACCCGCGCGACCACCTCCGGGTCGTGGCCGCGCTCGAGCAGCTGGGCCATCCCGAGGTCGCGGTCGACGTAGTCGGTGACGACCGCGTCGAGCTCCTCGTAGGAGGGCAGCGAGTCGGTGTCCACCTGCCCGGGCGCGAGCTCGGCCGACGGCGGCTTGTCGATCGAGTTCTGCGGGATCGGCTCGGTCTCCCCGCGGTCGCGGGCGGACGCGTTGCGCCAGCGCGCCAGCTCCCACACGAGGGTCTTGGGCACGTCCTTGATCGGGGCGAAGCCGCCCGCGGAGTCCCCGTAGAGCGTGGAGTAGCCGACCGCGATCTCGCTCTTGTTGCCGGTCGTGAGCAGCAGGTGGCCGTGCTGGTTGGACAGGCCCATCAGCAGGGTGCCGCGCACCCGCGCCTGCAGGTTCTCCGCCGCGACGCCGGAGAGCTCCACCTGCGAGTGGTAGGCGTCGACCATCGGCGCGATCGGGACGACGGTGTAGTGCAGACCGGTCCGCTTGGCGAGGTCCTCGGCGTCGGCCAGCGAGTGCTCGCTGGAGTACTTCGAGGGCAGGCCCACCCCGTACACGCGGTCGGGGCCGAGGGCGTCGACGGCGAGCGCGGCGCACACGGCCGAGTCGATGCCACCGGAGAGGCCGAGCACGACCGAGGGCATGCCGTTCTTGTCGATGAAGTCCCGCAGGCCCAGCACCAGCGCCCGCCAGACCTCCTCGCAGTCCTCCAGCGGCGCCGCGATCGACGGCGGCTGTGCGTCGAACGCCGGCACCGGCTCCTCGGAGAGCACGTGCCGGGTGACGGTCATCGGCCCGATCCGGCCCTCGCGCCGCTCGGGGACCGACGACGGGTCGATCGACAGGTCCGCGGTCAGCAGGTGCTCGACGAACTGCGGTGCCCGGCCCAGCAGCTCGCCGTCCGGCGCGACGACCATCGAGTCGCCGTCGAACACCAGCTCGTCCTGGCCGCCCACCTGGTTGCAGTACACGATCGTCGCCCGGGCCTCGGCGGCGCGCCGGCGGACCAGCGGCAGCCGCAGGTCGTCCTTGGCCCGCTCGTAGGGGGAGGCGTTGGGGGAGACGACCAGGTCGACGCCGGCCTGGCCCGCGACGCCGCACGGTCCGCCCTCCACCCACAGGTCCTCGCAGACGGTGAGCGCCACGTCGATCCCGTGCAGGCGGACGACGGGCAGCTCGGTGCCCGGCACGAAGTAGCGCGCCTCGTCGAAGACGCCGTAGTTGGGCAGGTGCCGCTTGTAGTAGCGGACGACGACCTCGCCGCCGTACAGCAGCGCGGCGGCGTTGCGCGGCGCACCCCGGCGCGGGTTGGCGTCGGCCGGGCGGTCGTCGTCGGTCGGCGGCTCGTCGACCGGCGCCGGACCGCTGCCCTCGGTGTGCGCGAGGTAGCCGACGACGACGGCGGTCCCGCCGAGGCCCTGGTCGGCCAACGACGCGGCGAGGTCGACGAGGGCGTGCTCGCTGGCCGTCGCGAAGGACTCCCGCAGCACCAGGTCCTCGGGCGGGTACCCGGTGAGGGTCATCTCGGGGAAGACGACGAGGTGCGCGCCGGCCGTGGCGGCCTGCGCCGTCCAGCGGGTCACCAGGTCGGCGTTGCCGTCGAGGTCCCCGACGCGGGTGTCGACCTGAGCCAGGCCGACCCGCAGCTGTACCTGCTGTCCAGTCACCCGGTCAGTCTCGTGCCCGACCCCGGTGCCCGGCCACGCGGGGGAGGGGTCAGCCCGGCTCGGGTCCGGCCGGGGCCGGGGTCCGGGGGGCCGGCACGCCGTTGACCGCCCCGGGTGCGGGGACCTCCGGCGTGGCCCGCTCGAGGAAGCGGAGCAGCTCCACCGGGAACGGCAGCACGACGGTGGAGTTCTTCTCCGCCGCGACCTCGACCATCGTCTGCAGCAGCCGCAGCTGGAGGGCGGCCGGCTGGGTGCTCATGACCGAGGCGGCCTGGGCCAGCTTCTGCGAGGCCTGCAGCTCGCCCTCGGCGGTGATCACGCGGGACCGGCGCTCGCGCTCGGCCTCCGCCTGCCGGGCGATCGACCGCTTCATCGACTCCGGCAGCGCGACGTCCTTGATGTCGACCCGGTCGATGTGGATGCCCCAGTCGACGGCGGGGCTGTCCATCATCAGCTCCAGGCCCTGGTTGAGCCGCTCGCGGTTGGACAGCAGGTCGTCGAGGTCGCTCTTGCCGATGATCGAGCGCAGCGACGCCTGGGCGACCTGGCCGATCGCCGCCTGGTAGTTCTGCACGTCGACCACCACGCGGGCCGGGTCGAAGACCCGCCAGTAGACGACGGCGTCGACCTTGACCGTCACGTTGTCGCGCGTGATGCCCTCCTGCGCGGGCACCGGCATGGTGACGATCTGCATGTTGACCTTGTGCATGCGGTCGACGCCGGGCCGGATGAAGGTCAGTCCCGGCGGTCGCGGGTCGCCCTGCAGCCGGCCGAACCGCAGGACCACCCCGCGCTCGTACTGGGTGACCACGCGGACGCTGGCACCCAGCAGCACGACCAGCCCGACGACGATGATGGCCAGGAGCCCCAGCACGGCGTCCATGTCGTCCTCCGCCGGCGGCGCCGCGGCCGGACGCGTGGGTCGCGCCCGTGGCCGCGGCGCCCTCGTGACGGCACTCTCATGCTAGATCCGAGCCGGGCGCGGGTGGGCCTCCCGCGCGCTCAGCAGTGGGCGTACTCGGAGGGGCGCAGCGCCATCGCGCCGGCCATGGCGAACAGCATCAGGACGTGCCCCCACAGGAGCATGCCGCCGGGGGACAGCACGCCGGCCCACATCGGGCCGAAGAGGAGGACGAACGGCAGGTACATGGCCGCGGCCATCTCGGCACAGGCGCGCCAGCCGTGCCGGCGCCAGCGCATGACCAGGGTCATCCCGATGGTCATGTTGGTCGCCATGACCAGGGCCATCGGCTCGGGCCGGTCGAGGACGGCGCCGGCGCCGAAGGCGCCGAGGACGAGGTCCCACACGGGGTGCAGGGCGACCATGCCGACGACCATCGCGACGAGCATCTCGAGGTAGTGCCGGACGAGCGTGCGGGTGCGCCGCCGGGAGTCGTGGGGGGTCGGGGACGAGGAGGGGGACTGTTGCGTGGCGGTCACGGGGGGACTCCTGGGGAGGGAGGGGGAGGTCAGGGGACGAGGGCGTAGCCGGCCTCGCCGACGGCGGCGGCGATGTCCGCGCGGTCGACGGCGGCGTCGACCCGGACGGTGACGGCCCCGGTCGACAGGTCCACCTCGACGCCGCGGACGCCGGCGACCCGGCCGATCTCCTCACGGATCGCGCGCTCGCAGTGGGCGCAGGTCATCCCGGCGACGCGGAAGGTGGTGGCGCCGACGAACGTGCGCGGCGTGCTGGTCATCACGGCGGTGCTCCCTGGGGGGTCGTGGATCGGACGACCCGAGCCTCCGGTCGCGGCACCGGCGTTCGCGCCGGGAGGATCACCGGGTTGCTCGCCGGGTGTGCCGGTCGTCGGTCCCCCGCGCGGACCGCGGCCGGCGCTCCCTCACCGGGGGAGGCGGGGCAGCGGCGGGCGGGTCACCGGCCCACCAGCGCCGCGAGCTGGTCGGCGTGGTCGCGCTGGTGACCGGGGAGGAACGCCACCACGTCGCCGAGGGTCACCGGGCCGTCCACCTCGTGCAGCCCGCCGCGGTCGAGGTCGGCCGGGGTGAGGCCGGCGACGCTGTCGAAGAGCGCGGCCTGTGCCCTCCGCAGCTGTTCCAGCAGCTGCACCGGGGGCACGTCGCGGTAGCCGGCCACCCGCTCCGGCTCGTCGGGCACGAAGTCGGCCAGCACCGGCCGCGACTGCGTGCGCAGCCGGTAGATGCGCTCGGTGAACACCAGGGCGCTGTCGCGCAGGTGTCCGGCCACCTCCCGCGGCGTCCACCCCAGCTCGGCGGCGTAGGCGGGGAAGTGCCCCCGGCGCACCAGCCGCGCGCGGTCCCCGGCGGACAGCCGTGCCTGCCACCGGCCCCCGGTGACCGCGCGGGCCAGGAGGAGGTCGACGCGTGCCTGCTGGCGCGCGAGGGAGTCGGCGGCGGCTGCCCGGCTGGGTACGACGACGGTGGTCATGCCGCCGCACCATGTCCGACCGCCGGAGCGCCCACCAGGGCCCTCCTCCCCGGTCGGGCTGTGGTCCCGGTCACTCGTCGCCGGTCCGACGGCCTCCCCGACCGCCGGCGCCTGGGCCGGCCGCCGGTCCTCCCCGGACCCGGTGGTTTCCCCGGCGCGAGCACCGGTGCCGGCCCGCGAGCCTCACGGCATGACGACCACCCTGCCGACCGCGACCCCGGTGGGCTCGGAGACCTGCGCGCTCGACATCGCCGGCATGACCTGCGCCTCGTGCGTCGGCCGGGTCGAGAGGGCGCTGCGCCGCGTCGACGGCGTCCTCGACGCCCGCGTCAACCTGGCCACCGAGACCGCGAGCGTCGACCACGACCCCGCGCGGGTCACCCCCGCCCAGCTGGCCGAGGCCGTCGCCGCGGCCGGCTACGCCGCGACCCCGCGCGGAGCGCGGCCCGAGGACCCGCCGCAGCCCGCCGCGGACGACGACGGGCGGGACGCCGAGGCGGCCGGCCTCCGCCGCCGGTGGCAGGTCGCCCTCACCGCGGGGCTGGCGCTGATGGTGCTCATGTACGTCCCGCTGCCGCTCGACGCGATGGACTGGCTGATGCCGGGGATCCTCGTGGTCGCCACGGTCGTGCAGTGGTGGGCCGGCCGCGGCGTCTACGCGGCCGCCTGGGCCGCGGCGCGGCACGGCGCGACCACCATGGACACCCTCGTCGCGCTGGGCACCGCGGTCGCCTACGGGTACAGCGCCTTCGTCACGCTCTGGCCGGCCGCCGCCGAGCGGTGGGGACTGCCGCTGCACGTCTACTACGAGACCTCGCTGGTCATCGTCGCGCTGGTGCTGCTCGGCCGGGACCTGGAGGGCCGGGCGAAGCGGCGCACCACCGCGGCGGTCGCCGCCCTCGTGGGGCTGGCGCCCCGCACCGCGCGCGTGCTCCGCGGCGACACCGAGGTCGACGTCCCGGTGGAGGAGGTCGCCGTCGGCGACCTGGTCCGCGTGCGGCCCGGTGAGAAGGTGCCGGTCGACGGCGTGGTCACCGCCGGGACGTCGACCGTGGACGAGTCGATGCTCACCGGCGAGCCCCTGCCGGTGGAGAAGGCCGCGGGCGACACCGTCATCGGCGCGACCCTCAACCGCACCGGCTCGGTGGTGCTGCGGGCCACCGCGGTGGGCGAGGACACGACGCTGGCCGCGATCGTCCGCCTGGTCGGCGAGGCACAGGGGGCCAAGGCGCCGATGCAGCGGTTGGCCGACCGGGTGTCGGCGTGGTTCGTGCCCGCCGTGCTGGTGGCCGCGGTCGCCACCTTCACCGCCTGGGCGCTGTTCGGGCCCGACACCGGCCGGCTGACCATGGCGATCGGCACCACCATCGCCGTCCTGATCATCGCCTGCCCGTGCGCGCTGGGGCTGGCCACGCCGACCGCGGTGATGGTCGGCACCGGCCGGGCCGCCGAGCTCGGCGTCCTCATCGGCGACGGCGAGGCCCTGGAGCAGGGCCGCCGGCTGACCGCGGTCGTGCTCGACAAGACCGGCACGATCACCCGCGGCCGTCCGGCGGTCACCGCGGTCACCCTCCTCGGCGGCCGGCGCGAGGACGACGTCCTCCCGCTCGTCGCCGCGGCCGAGGCCGGCAGCGAGCACCCGCTGGGCGAGGCGCTGGTCGCCGCCGCGCGGGAGCGCGGGCTGCCCGTCCCGGCCGTCGAGGCGTTCGAGGCGCTGCCCGGCCGTGGGGTGACCGCGACCGTCGGTGGGCGGACCGTGCTGGTCGGCAACCGCGCGCTGGTGGGGGACGTCCCCGCGCTGGCCGGCGCGGCCGACGCGGCGGCGCGGACCGGTGCGACACCGGTGTACGTGGCCGTGGACGGCGAGCCCGCGGCCCTGCTCGCCGTCGCCGACCCGGTCCGGCCGGAGTCGGCGGAGGCGGTCGCCCAGCTGCAGGCCCTCGGCCTGCGGGTCGTCATGCTGACCGGCGACACGGAGGGCACCGCCCGCGCCGTGGCCGCGCAGGTCGGCGTCGACGACGTCCTGGCCGAGGTGCGGCCCGAGCAGAAGGCCGACGCCATCGCCGCGCTGCAGGCCGCGGGTCACGTGGTGGCCATGTGCGGCGACGGCATCAACGACGCGCCCGCCCTGGCCCGCGCCGACCTCGGCATCGCGGTCGGCACGGGCACCGACGTCGCGATCGCCGCCTCCGACGTCACGCTCGTCGGCGGGGACCTGCGCGGCATCGTCGCGGCGATCGCGCTCTCCCGCCGCACGGTGACCACGATCCGGCAGGGCCTGGGCTGGGCGTTCGGCTACAACGTGCTGCTCATCCCGGTCGCCGCCGGGGCGCTGTACTGGGCCGGCGGGCTGCTGCTCGACCCGGTGCTCGCCGCGGCCGCCATGGCGATGAGCTCGGTCAGCGTGGTCACGAACGCGCTGCGCCTGCGCCGGTTCCGCCGGCCCGCCGGGGCCGAGGAGGTCCTGCGGCGGCCGCTGCGCGACCGGCTGGGTGAGTACGCCTTCCTCGGGGGTGTCGCCACCCTCGCGCTCGCCGTGGGGGCCGGCCTCACCGCGCTCAGCCGCACCGACGCCGCCCAGCGCGGGATGAACGGCGTGCTGGCCTGGACCCAGTCCACCGGCATGCCGATGCGCCCGGCGATGAGCACGATGATGACCGCGGAGATCGAGCCCGTGTCGTCGGTGGACGCCGGGGTCGACGTGCGGGTCGACGTCCCGGCCGGCATCCGTCCCGGCGAGCCGGCCCGCGTCGTCGTCCGGCTGGTCGACGTCGCCACCGGCGAGCCGATCGGCGACCTCACCCGCAGCCACGAGGTGTGGGCGCACCTCATCGCCACCCGCGCCGACCTGGGCACCTTCGCCCACGTCCACCCCGAGCCCACCGGGCGCCCCGGGGAGCTGGCCGTGGACCTGGTCTTCCCGACCGCCGGCAGCTACCGCATCGACACCGAGTTCCGGCGGCAGGGGGAGATGGGCGACGTCCACGACGTCGAGACCGTGACCGTGCGCGGCGCCGCCCCCGCGGCCGAGCCGGTGACGCCCGGCCCCCGCAGCCAGGTGGTCGACGGCGTGCGGGTCGAGCTGTCCGGCGACGCGATCGCCGGTGAGACCAGCGACCTGGCGTTCACGTTCACCGACGCCCGCACCGGCCGCCCCGTCGACGACCTGCAGCCCTACCTGGCCGCGGCCGGGCACGTGGTCGTGATGCGCGGCGACGGGACGACCTTCGCCCACGAGCACGCCGACGTCGAGGACGCCGACGGCGACCCGGTGTTCGCGCTCCCCGGGCAGGAGTTCGGCCCCGAGCTGGACGTGCACGCCGACCTCGCCACCGCCGGGGTGTACCGGCTGTGGGGCCAGTTCCGGCTCGCCGACGGGCGGGTGCTCACCGTGCCGTTCACGGTCGAGGCCCGCTGACCGGCTCGCCGCCCGGCCACGATCAGGGAACCTGATCCCAGCGCGTCCTCCCTCGCCGCAGACGGTGGGGGAGGACGCGCCGGGGTGGGGGAGGTGCTCTCCGGGATCAGGGTCCGGTGAACCCCGCGGGCCCGGAACTAGGCTCGACGGGTGCTGCAGGGGAGGGAGCGCGAACGGGCCGCGCTGGCCGCGCTGCTCGCCGAGGCAGCCGAGGGACGCGGGGGCGCCCTGGTCGTCCGCGGCCACCCCGGCGTCGGCAAGTCGGCGCTGCTGGCCGACGCGGTGGCTCCCGCGACGACCGCGACCGTGCTGCGGACCCAGGGCATCGAGTCGGAGTCCCCGCTGGCCTTCGCCGCCCTGCAGCGGCTGCTGCGGCCGGTGGCGGGGTGCGCCGACCGGCTGCCCGCTCCCCAGGCCCAGGCCCTGCGTGCCGCCTTCGGCGAGGTCACCGGCGTCGAGGCCGACCGGTTCCTGGTCTTCCTCGCCGTGCTGGGCGTGCTCGCCGAGGCCGCCGAGCGGGCGCCCGTGGTGGCCGTGGTCGACGACGCGCACTGGCTGGACGACGCGTCGGCGGCGGCGCTGCTGTTCGTGGCCCGGCGGCTGCAGAACGAGCGGGTGGCGCTGCTGTTCGCCGCCCGCACCGGCGACGTCCGGACCTTCGACAGCGGCGACCTCCCGACCGTCGAGCTCGGCGGCATCGATCCCGAGGCCGCGGGGGCGCTGCTCAGCGCGCAGGCCGGGGGCCCCGTGCCGCCCGAGGTGCGCGACGCGCTGCTCGCCGGCACCGGGGCCAACCCGCTGGCGCTGGTGGAGCTGGCCGGGGCGCTCACCGCCGACCAGCTCTCCGGGGCCGCGCCGCTGCCCGAGCGGCTGCCCCTCACCGAGGGCGTGGAGCGGGCCTTCCTCGACCGCTGCCGGCGGCTGCCCGACGAGGCGCAGGCGGTGCTCCTGGTCGCCGCGGCCGACGACTCCGGTCGCGCCGCGGTGGTCCGGCAGGCGGTCGCCGCGCTCGGCGTCGGTGACGACGGGCTGGAGGTCGCCGAACGGTCGGGGCTGGTGCGGGTCCGGGACGGCGGGGTCGAGCTGCGCCACCCGCTGGTGCGGTCCGCGGTCTACGGGGCGGCCACCAGCTCGGCGCGCCGCCGCGTGCACCGCGCGCTGGCCGCGGCGCTGACCCGCCCGGAGGACGCCGACCGCCGAGCCTGGCACCTGGCCGCCTCCGTGGACGAACCGGACGAGGACGTCGTCGCGGCGCTGGTCGCCTCCGCCGAGCGGTCCCTGGCGCGCGGCGGGCACGAGGCCGCCTCGGCCGCGTGGGAGCGCGCAGCGGAGCTGTCACCTCCCGGGGAGGACCGGGCCCTGCGGCTGTGCCGGGCGGCGACCTCGGCCTACCTGGCCGCCCAGTCGGCCCGCGCCCGGTCACTGGCCGACGCCGGTCTCGCGCTCACCGCCGACCCGGCGCTGCGGGCCGAACTGAGCCGTCTGCGGGCCCATCTGGAGTTCCACGACGCGTCCCACGACACGGCGCACCGCATGGTGCTGGAGGCCGCCGCCGAGGTGGCCCGGTACGACCGGCGGCAGGCCGGGGACCTCGCCATGATCGGCGCGGCGCTGGCCGCGTCCGGAGCCCGCTCGGGCACGCCCCTGGACCCCACCGACCTGCTGCCCCCGGCCGGACCCGACGCCCCCGTCCGGGATCGCTGCCTGGTCGCCCTCGTCCGCGGCCTCGACGCCGTGCCGCGGCGGGACTGGGCGCGGTCCACCCCGTTCCTGCGCACCGCGGTGGACCTGGCCGACGAGCTCGACGTCGCCGCCGACGAGGACGTGCTGCTCAACCTCGGCGTCGCGGCCTGGACGCTGGGGGACGACGAGGCCGCCCTGTGGCTGCAGGACCGGTTGCTGCGCTCCGCCCGGGACACCGGCGCGCTGGTCATGGTCGTGCACGCGCTGACCCGTCGGAACGTCCCGGAGCTCGCGACCGGCCGCTGGGCGGCGACCGCCGCCAACGCCGGGGAGGCGCTCACCCTCGCGGAGAACTCCGGGCAGCCGGTGCTCGCCGCCTGGCCAACCGCCGCGCTCGGCGTCCTGGCGGCGCTGCGCGGGGAGTCCGACCGGGCCGCGCGGTACCTGGCCGCGGCCGAGGCCATCGCCGCGGAGCACCCGCTGGGCATCGTCAGCGACTTCGTCACCGACATGACCCGCTGGACCCGCGGCCTGCTCGCCGCCGCCGACCCCGCTGCCGCGCTGCCGGCCCTGGAGCAGATGCGGTCGGTCCCGGTCCAGCACCTGGCCGCGGTCGACCGGATCGAGGCGGCCGTGCGCGCCGAGCGTCCGGACGCCGCGCGGCAGTGGGTCGAGGAGCTGGCGTCGTTCGCCGAGGGGACGGGCGCGGACTGGGCGGCCGGCCTCGCCGCGCACGGCCGGGCCGTCCTCGCCGACGGCGAGGAGGCCGACGCGCACTTCCGCACCGCCCTGGCCGCCGCCGAGCGCTCCCTGCGGGTCCCGGCCCGCGCCCGCACCCAGCTCGCCTACGGCCGCTTCCTGCGCCGCAGCCGACGGCGGGTCGACGCCCGGCCGCACCTGCGGGCGGCGCTCGCGACGTTCGAGGACCTCCGCGCGGCCCCGTGGGCGGAGCAGGCCCGGCACGAGCTGCGCGCGTCGGGGGAGACGGCCCGCCGGCGGGACGGCGACGTCGCGGCGACCGAGCTCACCGCGCAGGAGCTGCAGGTGACCCGCCTGGTGCGGCAGGGCTCCTCCAACCGGGACGTCGCCGCCCAGCTGTTCCTCAGCCCGCGCACCGTCGACTTCCACCTCCGCAACGTCTTCGCCAAGCTGGGGGTGACCAGCCGGACGGAGCTGGCGGCGCTGCCGCTGGAGTGAGCTGCCCGGGGGGACATGGCCCGCGGAGACCGGATCCGGCTCGCCCGGGTCCACGACCGGGACGTCGCGGCGCCCGGACGCCGCTTCCTCGTCGAGCGGCTGTGGCCGCGCGGGGTCCGTCGCGCGGACCTCCCGCTGGACGGCTGGCCGCGCGACGTCGCCCCCAGCACGGAGCTGCGCCGGTGGTTCGGCCACGACCCGGCCCGCTGGGCGGAGTTCCGCCGCCGCTACCTCGCCGAGCTCGAGGCCTCGCCGGAGGCCTGCCGGCCGCTGCTCGACGCCGCGCGGTCCGGGGAGGTCACCCTGCTGTACAGCGCCCGGGACCGCGAGCACAACAGCGCCGTGGTGCTGCGGGACCACCTGCTCGCACGCCTCCGAGGTTCTTCCGCCAACGTCGACCGGTCCTAGAATCGCGCCCATGGACGACCCCGTCGCCGCGGTGGCCGCGCTGGCCGAGCCCACCCGCCGCCGGCTCTACGACCACGTCGTCCGGCAGCCGGCCCCGGTGAGCCGGGACGAGGCCGCGGCGGCGCTGGGGGTGCCGCGCGGCACCACGGCGTTCCACCTCGACCGGCTGGTGGCCGACGGGCTGCTCGACGTCTCCTTCGAGCGGCGCACCGGCCGCACCGGACCGGGCGCGGGGCGGCCGGCCAAGCTCTACCGGCGCGCGGACTGCTCGGTGGAGGTCTCGTTGCCCGGGCGCCGATACGACCTCGCCGGTGACCTCCTCGCCGGGGCGCTCGAGGCGGCCGACGACTCGGGCGAGGCGGCCAGCGAGGTGCTCGGCCGGCGGGCCCGGCTGCGCGGCCGGGAACTGGGCGCGCGGGCCGGGACGGGGCGGGGGCGCGCGGCGGTCCTGCGGGTCCTCGAGGGCCACGGCTTCGAGCCGCGGGTCGAGGACGGCGGCGTGGTGACGCTGGCCAACTGCCCGTTCCACGCCCTGGCGGCCGCTCACACCGCACTGGTCTGCGGGATGAACCTGCACCTGCTGGCGGGACTCCTCGACGCCGTCCCGGACGCGGGCCTGACCGCCTCGCTCGCACCGGCGCCCGGCCGCTGCTGCGTGCGCCTCGAGCCATCGGAGCCGGACCCGTTGACAGGAGGGTGACCCGGGTCTCTACTCCTAACGACTGTTGGTCTTAGAGGGGGTCGGTCATGACGATCCACGGCACCCGACCGGCGACCGGCCGGCCCACGGCTCGGCGGACGGGGTCGGACACGTGACCGCGGCCGACGCCGTCGGCACGACGCCGCAGCGCGACACCCCGCTCCGGGTGGTCCACCCACGCCGGCCGGTCGACCTCCCGGCCGCCCGGGACGCCGTCGCCGCCCTCCTCCGGGCGCTGGGCCGGGACCCCGCCTCCCCGCACCTGGCCGACACCCCGCGGCGGGTGGCGGAGTCCCTCGCCGAGCTGCTCACCGGGCGCTCCTTCGAGCTGACCAGCTTCCCCAACGACGAGGGCTACGACGAGCTGGTCATCGCCCGGGACATCCCGCTGCAGTCGCTGTGCGAGCACCACCTGCTGCCGTTCTCCGGGGTCGCGCACGTCGGCTACCTGCCGGGCGAGCGGATCCTCGGGCTGTCGAAGCTCGCCCGCGTGCTGGAGCTGTTCGCCCGCGACCTGCAGGTCCAGGAGCGGCTGACCCAGCAGGTGGCCGACTGGCTGCAGGAGCACCTCGCCCCGCGCGGGGTCGGGGTGGTCATCGAGGCCGAGCACCTGTGCATGTCCCTGCGCGGGGTCCGCGCGCCCGGCACCCGCACCGTGACCTCCGCCCTGCACGGCCTGCTGCGCTCCGACCCCCGCTCCCGCGCCGAGTTCTTCGCGCTCACCGGAACCACCTGACCCACGCCCGGAGGAGGACCCCGTGCCCGTCCAGGACCCGTTCGTGATCGTCGGTGCCGGGCTGGCCGGCGCCAAGGCCGCCCAGACGCTGCGGGAGGAGGGCCTCGACGGGCCGGTCGTACTCGTCGGAGCCGAGCCGGAGCGCCCCTACGAGCGCCCGCCCCTCTCCAAGGGGTACCTGCTCGGCAGCGCCGAGCGCGGTGAGGCCTTCGTCCACGACGAGGGCTGGTACGCCGACCACGACGTCGAGCTGCGCACCGGGGTGCGGGTCACCCGGCTGGACCCCGCCGTCCACCGGCTGGCGCTGGACACCGGCGAGGAGCTGCCCTACGCCCGGCTGCTGCTGGCCACCGGGGCCTCGCCCCGGCGGCTGCAGGTGCCCGGGGCCGACCTCGACGGGGTGCGGTACCTGCGCACCCTCGCCGATGCCGACCGGCTGCGCGCCGACCTGACCCCGGGCGGACGGCGGGTCGTGGTCGTCGGGGCCGGGTGGATCGGCATGGAGGTGGCCGCCGCGGCGCGGACGCACGGCAACGAGGTGATCGTGGTCGAGCCCCAGCCGACCCCGCTGTTCGGCGTCCTCGGCCGTGAGCTCGGCGGCGTGTTCGCCCGGCTGCACCGCGACCACGGCGTCGACCTGTTCACCGAGGAGACGGTGCGGGAGCTGCGGGGGGACGCGGGGCGGGTGACCTCGGTCGTCACCGACCAGCACGCCGGGCTGCCCGCCGACCTCGTCGTGGTGGGCATCGGCGTCGTGCCGGAGACCGGGCTCGCCGCCGCGGCCGGGCTGGAGGTGGGCGACGGCGTGGTCACCGACGAGGGGCTGCGGACCTCGGCGCCGGACGTGTTCGCCGCCGGCGACGTGGCCCGGTCGTTCGCGCCGCTCTACGGCCGGCACCTGCGGGTCGAGCACTGGGCGAACGCGCTGAACGGCGGGCCGACTGCGGCGCGGTCCATGCTCGGCCAGGAGGCCGTCCACGACCGGGTGCCCTACTTCTTCACCGACCAGTACGACCTCGGGATGGAGTACTCCGGCCTGGCCTCGCCCGAGGACTCCGTCGTGTGCCGCGGCGACCCCGAGGGCGGCGCCTTCACCGCCTTCTGGACCGCCGACGGCCGGGTCACCGCGGCGATGACCGTCAACGTCTGGGACCTCACCGACGACGTGCAGGCGCTCATCCGCGGCCGCCGCACGGTCGACCCGGCCCGGCTGGCCGACCCCGACGTCCCGCTGACCGAGGTGGCGCGCTGACCCCGGGGCCGGGCCCACCCGCGACACGCGACGACGGCGGGAGGGGCACCCGTGTGTCCGTCGTCCCGACCGGGCAGGCTGGAGAGGACGTCACACCCCGGAAACGACTGGACGCGATCATGGCGAGCATGGACCGACAGCAGGAGTTCGTCCTGCGCACCCTCGAGGAACGCGACATCCGCTTCGTGCGGCTGTGGTTCACCGACGTCTCGGGCTACCTCAAGGCGGTCGCCGTCGCCCCGGCCGAGATCGAGGCGGCCTTCGCCGAGGGCATCGGCTTCGACGGCTCGGCGATCGAGGGCTTCGCGCGCGTCTACGAGTCCGACATGCTGCTCAAGCCCGACCCCGGCACCTTCCAGGTGATGCCGGCGGCCAAGGGGCAGCCCAGCGACACGGCGCGGATGTTCTGCGACATCACCCTGCCCGACGGCTCGCCGTCCTGGGCCGACCCCCGGCACGTGCTGCGGCGGGCGCTGTCGAAGGCCGCCGACATGGGGTTCACCTTCTACACCCACCCCGAGGTCGAGTTCTTCCTGCTCAAGGACCAGCCGACCGACGGCCGGCCCCCGGAGCCGGCCGACAACGGCGGGTACTTCGACCTGTCGACGCACAACGTCGCGCACGACTTCCGCCGGGAGGCGGTCTTCGCGCTCGAGGCCATGGGCATCTCCGTGGAGTTCAGCCACCACGAGGTCGCGCCCGGCCAGCAGGAGATCGACCTGCGCTACGCCGACGGGCTGTCCATGGCCGACAACATCATGACGCTGCGGCACGTCGTCCGCGAGGTCGCGCTGGCCCAGGGCGTGCACGCCACCTTCATGCCCAAGCCGTTCACCGAGCTCGCCGGCTCAGCCATGCACACCCACCTGTCGCTGTTCGAGGGCGACCGCAACGCCTTCCACGACCCGGCGGCCCCGATGAAGCTGTCGACGACCGGCAAGCAGTTCATCGCGGGCCTGCTCACCCACGCGAAGGAGTACACCGCCGTCACCAACCAGACGGTGAACTCCTACCGGCGGCTGCTGGCCGGCACCGAGGCCCCGACGGCGGCGACCTGGGGCCGGGCCAACCGCTCCGCGCTGGTGCGGCTGCCCTCGTACAAGCCGAGCAAGGCACAGTCGGCCCGGGTGGAGGTCCGCTCGCCGGACTCCGCCTGCAACCCGTACCTGACCTTCGCCGTCCTGCTGGCCGCCGGGCTGCGCGGCATCGAGAAGGGCTACGACCTGCCGCCGGAGGCCGAGGACGACGTCTGGTCGCTCACCGACACCGAGCGGCGCGCCGCCGGCTACGAGGACCTCCCGGTGTCCCTCGGCGAGGCGCTGACCGCCATGCAGGGCAGCGAGCTGGTCGCCGAGACCCTGGGCGAGCACGTCTTCGAGTTCTTCCTGCGCAACAAGTGGGAGGAGTTCAACGCCTACCGGCGCAACGTGACGCCCTGGGAGCTCACGACGTACCTGCCCGGCCTGTAGGAGGACCTCGTCGCCCCGCGCACCGCGCAGGTTCGCGGCGGGACCCTGCGTGGAGGCCGTTCCCGTCCGTCACGAGGGCCGCGAACTAGGCTCGACGCGTGGCCCGCCTGCTCGTCGTCCTCCCCAGCCCGACCGACCCGCTGGACCGGCTGGAGGGGTGGCTGCGCGAGGCGGGGGTCGAGCTCGACGTCCGCTCGGTGCTCGAGGGCGACGCGCTGCCGGCCGACCTCGGCGGCCACGACGGGCTGGTCGTCCTCGGCGGCCCGCAGTCCTCGCTGGACAGCGCGGAGGACAGCCCCGAGCTCACCGGCGTCCGGGAGCTGCTCGGCCAGGCCCTCGCGAGGGACGTCCCGACGCTGGCCGTCTGCCTGGGTGCGCAGCTGATGGCGCAGGCCGGTGGCGGGCGGACCCGCGTCGGGCCGGAGGGGCCGGAGGTCGGCGCCGCCCTGGTGGCCAAGCGGGACGTCGCGGACTCCGACCCGCTGTTCGGGCCGCTGCCCCTGTCCCCGGACGTCGTCCAGTGGCACCACGACGAGGTCGCCGAGCTGCCCCCGCGGGCGGTCCTGCTGGCCAGCAGCCCGCTCTACCCGCACCAGGCGTTCCGGGTCGGCCGGCACTGCTACGCACTGCAGTTCCACGTCGAGCCGACCGCCGACCGCGTGCGCCGGTGGGCCCGCAGCGACGCGGTGGGCGTGGCCGCGACGCCGTTCGACGCCGACACCCACGGGGACCGGGTGGCGGCGGTCGCCGACCAGATGGCCCTGGTGTGGCAGCCCTTCGCCGCCCGCTTCGCCGACCTGGTGCGCGACCGCGCCCGCGCGGCGGCCTGAGCCCGTGACGACCAGCGGGCAGCGGGAGATCCCGCGCCGGGCGGTGGTCCGGCTGGTGCGGTTCGGCTTCCTCGACGGGGAGCGGGCCGGCCGGATCCTGTCCGAGCCCGAGATCGGGCTGTGGGACCTCGAGCGCAACGAGCCGGCCGACCCCGAGGCCGGGCCCGTCGTCTCGGCGCTGGCCCGCTCCGGCGACCCCGACCTGGCGGTGCTCTCGCTGCACCGGCTGATCGAGGCCCTCGACCGCGCCGACCCCACCGGCGCCTCGGCCGCCACGCTGCTGGCCCGGCTGCGCGGCTCGGCGCCGCTGCGCGCCCGGCTGCTGGCCGTGCTCGGCGCCAGCTCCGGCCTCGCCGACCACCTCGCCGCCCAGCCCGGCGACTGGACGGTCCTCGACGGCGACGGGCGGGGACCGGTGCGCCCGACCCCGCAGGCGCTGGAGCGGCAGATGCTCATCGCGGTCGGCGCCGACCCCGACGACCCACCGTGGGGCGTGCGGCTGGGCAAGGGCGCCCCGGACGCCGAGCCGAGGCGGGTGGCGGCGCTGCGGCTGGCCTACCGGCGGGCGGTCCTCTCCCTGGCCGGCCGCGACCTCGGCGACAGCCTGGCCGCCGAGGACGTCGCCGCGGAGCTGGCCGACATCGCCGCGGCGGTGATCACCGCGGCCATGGCCGTCGCGGTCGCCGAGCAGCCGGCCGACGCCGCGGCCTGCCGGCTGGCGGTCATCGGGCTGGGCAAGTGCGGTGGCCGCGAGCTCAACTACGTCAGCGACGTCGACGTCGTCTTCGTCGCCGAGCCGGTCGACCCCACCGAGGAGGAGGCGCCGGCGATCCGCAGCGCCACCCGGGTGGCCGCCGCGCTCATGCGCATCTGCCACGAGGCCGCCTGGGAGGTCGACGCCGCGCTGCGCCCGGAGGGCAAGGCCGGGCCGCTGGTGCGCACCCTCGCCGGGCACGCCGCCTACTACCGGCAGTGGGCCAGCACGTGGGAGTTCCAGGCGCTGCTCAAGATGCGCCCGGTCGCCGGTGACCCCGACCTCGGCCGCGGCTACGTCGAGGAGCTGTGGCCGCTGGTGTGGCAGGCCGGCGAACGCCCCGGCTTCGTCGCCGAGGTCCAGGCCATGCGCCGCCGTGTGCTGGAGAACATCCCCCCGGCGCAGGCCGAGCGGGAGCTCAAGCTCGGCCGTGGCGGGCTGCGCGACGTCGAGTTCGCCGTGCAGCTGCTCCAGCTGGTGCACGGGCGGGTCGACGTCCGGCTGCGGGTCGGCGGCACCATGCCGGCACTGATGGCGCTCTCCGCCGGCGGCTACGTCGGCCGGGACGACGCCGCCACCCTGATCGCCTCCTACCGCTTCCTGCGCACCGTCGAGCACCGGCTGCAGCTGTTCCGCCTGCGCCGCACCCACCTGCTGCCCACCGACGACCAGCAGCGCCGCTGGCTGGCCCGCTCGCTCGGGTACAAGCCCGACACCCGCGGGGACGCCGTCGCCGTCCTCGACGCCGAGCTGGCGCTGCACACCCGCGAGGTGCGCCGGCTGCACGAGAAGCTCTTCTACCGGCCGCTGCTGTCGGCGGTGGCCAAGGTGCCGGCCGAGGCCGCGCAGCTGGGCTCCAAGGCGGCGGCCGACTGGCTGCGCGCGCTGGGGTTCGCCGACCCCGACGGCGCGCTGCGGCACATGGCGGCGCTCACCGGTGGGGTGTCCCGGTCGGCGTCGATGCAGAAGTACCTGCTGCCGGTCGTGCTGCAGACCCTCGCCGACTGCCCCGACCCCGACGCCGGCCTGCTCGCCTACCGCAAGGTCAGCGAGGCCCTCGGCGGCAACCAGTGGTACCTGCGGCTGCTGCGCGACGAGGGGCAGGTCGCCGAGCGGCTGGCCCAGCTGCTGGGCTCGAGCCAGTACGTCGCCGCGCTGCTCACGCGCACGCCCGAGGCGCTGCGGATCCTCGCCGCCGACGACGAGCTGCGCCCGCGCGACGCGGGAGCGCTGGCGGGCGCGTGGCGGCAGGCGGCCGCCCGCGCGGCCGACCCGCAGGACGGCGTCCGGGTGCTGCGGGGGCTGCGCCGCTCCGAGCTGCTCCGGGTCGCCTCCGCCGACCTGCTCGGGCTGCTCGACGTCGAGCAGGTGGGCCGGGCACTCACCGACATCGCCGTGGCCACCCTCCGGGTCGGGCTGGACGCGGCGATCCGCGCCCACGCCGCCGAGGCCGGGATCGCGCCGGGCGAGGTCCCGACCGACGTCGCGGTGATCGGCATGGGCCGGCTCGGCGGGGGCGAGATGGGCTACGGCTCGGACGCCGACGTCCTGTTCGTCCACCGGCCGCGGGCCGGGAGCGACGAGGCCGGGGCGACCGCCGCCGCCAACGCCATCGCGCACACGCTGCGCCGCCTGCTCGGCGAGCCGGCGCCCGACCCGGCCTTCGAGGTCGACGCCGACCTGCGCCCGGAGGGCCGCCAGGGCGCGCTGGTGCGCAGCCTGGACTCCTACCGCGAGTACTACGAGCGCTGGATGTCGGTGTGGGAGGTGCAGGCCCTGCTGCGCGCCGTCCCGGTCGCCGGGGACGAGGCGCTCGGGACGGCGTTCGTCGAGCTCGTCGACCCCATCCGGTACCCGGCTCAGGGGCTCGACGACGGGCAGGTCGCCGAGATCCGGCGGATCAAGGCCCGGGTGGAGCGGGAGCGGCTGCCGCGCGGCGCCGACCCGAGGACGCACACCAAGCTCGGCCGCGGCGGCCTCGCCGACGTCGAGTGGACCGTGCAGCTGCTGCAACTGCAGCACGCCGCGGAGGTGCCGGCCCTGCGGGTGCCCTCGACCACGGCCGCGCTCCAGGCGCTGCGCGAGGCCGAGCTGCTGGACGCCGACCAGGCCGATGCGCTGCGCACCGCGTGGGAGCTGGCCACCCGCGCCCGCAACGCCGTCTTCCTCGTCCGCGGCCGGCCCAGCGACCAGCTGCCGCGGCCGGGCACGGAGCTGGCCGGGGTCGCCCGCGCCAGCGGCTGCGGTCCGGACGCCGACCCGGGGCGGTTCCTCGACGAGTACGGCCGGGCCACCCGGCACGCGCGCAGCGTCGTCGAGCAGGTCTTCTACGGTCAGCCCCCGTCGGCCTGACCGGCGTCGTCGGCCCGTGGACCGGGGGCGAGGCCGAGGCGACGGTGCTCCTCCTGGATCACGTCGTAGCACTCGCAGGCCACCTCGTGCAGGCGCTCAGGGTCGACGACGGTCATCCGTCCGCGGCTGTACCGGATGAGGCCGGCCTGCTGCAGCACCCCGGCGGTCAGCGACACGGTGCCGCGCCGCACGCCCAGCATCTGGGCGAGGAACTCCTGGGTGAGGGTGAACTCGTCGCCCCCGACCCGGTCGCGGGTCTGCAGCAGCCAGCGGGCGCACCGCTCCTCGGTGGTGTGCAGCCGGTTGCAGGCGACGTTCTGCGACAACTGGACCACGGTCGCCTGGGTGTACCGGTGCAGCAGCCCGTGGAGTGACCCGTCGGTGGTGAGGAACTGGCGCAGCCGGTCGGTGCGCAGGCACATCGCCCGGCCCTCGATCTGGCAGAAGCTGTCGTGCGGGCTGGTCGCCGTCCCGAGGAAGGCCGGGAGGCCGGACATCCCCTCGTAGCCGATGGTCGCCACCTCGACCCCGGGCTCACCTTCCACCGTGGCGATCAGGGACAGCACGCCGTCCACGGGGAAGTAGACGGCCGCGATGTCCCCGTTGCGTCGGTAGACCTGGTCCCGGAGTTGGAGCGACACGGGTTCCAGCAGGGGACGCAGGCGCTCGTACTCGTCGTCGGGCAGGGCGCGCAGGATCAGGTTGCGACGCGGGTCCGGTGACGTGGTCGGCTGCGGTTGTTGCACGGGGCGGCTCCGGGGTCCGGGACGGGGCCCCTCGGCTCGGGGTCGAGCGGCCGACGGTACGGCTGGGTGGATCAGACCGGGGCGCGGGCGCCACCGAGGGAGGCCCACGGCGCGACCGGCACCGCCAGCAGGTCGGCCGCACCCGGCGCCATGACGAAGGCCACGAGCGCCGGCGCCACCATCCGCAGCGGCAGGACGTGCTCCACGCAGCCGGTGGCCAGGGCGGCGCTGGGCATGCCGGGGGCCTCGGCCTCGGCGGGGTCCTGGACCAGGACCCGCCCACCGGCCCGCCGCACCTCGCGGACCCCGGCGGCACCGTCGGAGAGCCGCCCGGTCAGGACCACGGCCAGCACCCGGCGGCCGAAGGCGCGGGCGGCGCCGGCGAACAGCCGGTCGGCCTGCTCGGTCGTGGCCGAGGGGAGCACGGTCAGGGAGCCGTCGCCGGCCAGGTCGGCCGTGCGACCCGGGGGCAGGACCGTGACCCCCGGCTGCACCGGACCGGTCTCCGCGGTGCGCACGGGCAGCGGTGCGCTCGCGCGCAGGAGGTCGGTGAGCAGGTCCCGAGGCCCCGGGGACCGGTGCTGGACGACGAGCACCGGTACGGGGAACGTGGGGGGCAGCCCGGCGACGACCGTGCGCAGTGCCCGGACACCGCCGGTCGAGGCCGCGAGGACGACGGCGTCGAACGGGGGTCGGATCCCACCACGCGGCGCCGTCACGCCGGAGACGCTACTCCTGTGTCAGGTACCTGACACAGGCGACGACGGGCCCACAGGGCGTGGACGGAGGTCCCTGGCGGGTCGCGGTCGGGTCCGGCCAGCCTGGGACCGGCCCGCACCGCGGCCGCTCCAGGAGCGGCGCGGGGGAGCGGATGCGGTCGTCCGAGAGGTGGCCCCGTGGCCCCCATCCTCGCCCGCCAGGTGCTCGCCGAGTTCGTCGGCACGGCGGTCCTGGTCTTCGTCGCCGTCGGTTCGGCCGTCGCGGGCATCGACCAGCTCGGCCCGACCGGCGTGGCCCTCGCGTTCGGTCTGGTGCTGCTGGGCCTGGCCTACGCCCTCGGCCCGGTGTCGGGCTGCCACGTCAACCCCGCCGTCACCCTCGCCGTGCTGCTGTCGCGCGGCATGACCGCGGCCGAGGCCGTCACCTACTGGGTCGCCCAGTTCGCCGGCGGGATCGCCGGGGCCGCGCTGCTGGCCCTGCTCACCAGCGGCTTCGGCGGCCTGGTCGACCAGACCGGGGCGCTCGGCAGCAACGACTACGGAGCCACGATCAGCCTCGGTGGCGCCTTCGTCCTCGAGGTGCTGCTCACCGCCGTCTTCGTGCTGGTGATCCTCCTGGTGACCGGTGCGGCGGCCTCTCCGGGGTTCGCCGGCCTGGCGATCGGGCTCGCCCTGGCCGCCGTCCACCTGATCGGCATCCCGCTGACCGGCACCTCGGTCAACCCCGCCCGCTCGCTGGGCCCGGCGCTGTTCGCCGGGGGTGCCCCGCTGGCGCACGTGTGGCTGTTCATCGTGGCGCCGCTCGTCGGTGCGGTCCTGGCCGTGGTCCTCTCCCGGGCCCTCGCGCGGCCCGCGGAGGTCCAGACGGTCGAGGCGGCCGGGCCGCTGCCCGCCGACCGGACCGGCGCGGACGTGCCGCAGGAGGCCGCGCCCGCTCCGCGGTCGCCGTCCGGAGGGCAGCGGGCCGTGCATCGTGAGCAGACCCGCTGACGGCCGCCGGTCCTCGCCGTCTGTCCCCGCCGTCGGTCCTTGCCGCCGGCCGACGGTGGGGCGGACCATGGGGACAGGTCTGAGTGACCGGGAGGAGCGCGGTATGTCCGATCCCGTCCACCGTTCGCCGGAGCACCCGACGCACGCGGATTTCATGTCGCCGGGGGAGAAGCTGATCGCCGAGTGGGAGGCCCGCCACGACGTCGCCGCCCGCGGCCGGCGGATCGACCCCGCGGCGGCGCTCCAGCACTACCTCAGCCACACCCGCTGCGAGGAGGGGCTGCACCACCACGAGCGGCCGGAGCACCCCTCCCGGGCATCCGGGCGGCACCGGCACGCCGACCCGTTCGCCGCGGAGCACCCGTTCACCGCCTCCTGGGTGCGGTGGGGGGAGGACCCGCGCTGACCGGCTGACCGCCCGCACGGGGGACGGGCGTGTGCGGCCGGGCCGGGCGGGGCAGGGGAGGACCGTGCCCGCGATCCGCCCGGTCCCGACCGACCCGCCGCCCTCCGACGTGCCCGCGCACGACGCGCCGCACGCCGGGGCGGGCGCGACGATCACGCCCTACCGGGACGGCCCGCTGATCGTGCGCGGCGACTTCCGGCTCGTCGACCAGGACGGCACCGAGATCGACCCCGGCCGGGAGACCGTCGCGCTGTGCCGGTGCGGGAAGTCGGGCATCAAGCCCTTCTGCGACGGCACGCACAAGCGAGCCGGGTTCTCCGCCCCCAGTGCGCCTCGCCGCCCCCGGCCGGCCGCCCGCATCGTGCGGGACGGCCGGGCCGGGCCGGCCGCCGGCTGAGGTCGGGGCGGCCCCGCCCCGGGTCCTCGCTCAGCCGCGGCCCTCGAAGGCCTTGGCCATGCGCTCCTGCTCCTCGATGACCTCGCCGATCCGGGCCTGGACGGCGTCGAGCTGACCGATCGCCTCGCTGGTCGCGTGGATGCCCGCGGACACCGAGCCGGTGCTGGTCTGGATGCCGGTGATCTGGGTGGAGACCCGCTGGGTGGCGGCCGCCGTCTCGCGGGCCAGGTCCTTGACCTCCCCGGCGACGACGGCGAACCCGCGGCCGAGCTCGCCGGCCCGGGCGGCCTCGATCGTCGCGTTGAGGGCCAGCAGGTTCGTCTGGTCGGCGATCGAGGAGATGATGCGGATGACGTCACTGACCGACGCCGACGCCCGGCCCAGCGCCTCCACCTCCTCGGTCATCGACGAGGCCTTGGCGACGGCGCTCTCCGCGACCCGCCCGGCGTCGGCGGCGGCGTCCCGCAGCCGGGCCACGGTCTCCAGCAGCGCGCGGGAGTTGGCGGCGTCGGCCTCGGCGCGGCGCAGGATGTCCAGCCGCTGGGAGACCAGCTGCTGGACGTTGCGCAGCGCGGAGGCCCGCGACTCCGACAGGTCGATCGTCTCGGTGACGAAGAAGTCCATCGTCCCGACGACGTGCCCGTCGGCCATGATCGGGAAGCAGACGCCCGAGCGGACGCCGGCCCGCTGAGCGGCGGGGGCGCGCACGCAGTCGGTGACCTCCGCGAGGTCGCGGACGAAGACCAGGTCGCGGGAGCGCCAGGCCCGCCCGGAGAGCCCGACGCCCTCGGCGAAGCTGGCGGCGAGCGTCACCTGGCGGAACTCGTCGCCGGCGGACCCGGACTCGACGCTGAACCGCAGCACGTTCTCGGCCCGGTCCAGCGCCCAGTACGAGCCGTAGGCCCACCCGAAGGCGGTGCGCACCGTCTCCAGGGCGGTGCGGAGGGCGGAGGCCTCGTCGCGGGCCTCACCGACCCGGCTGACGACGGTGGTGACCGCCTCGCGGTCGTCGAGGGTCTCCTTGAGCTGCGCGGCGGCCAGCGCCTGCCGCCGGGCGTGGGCGGCCACGCGCGAGATCGCCCGCCACTTCTCCGCCCGGCCGCCGAAGAAGGGCAGGTCACCGCGCGTGTAGTACTCCTGGACGGCGACCACCCGGCCGTCCTCCAGCACCGGCAGGAAGCAGCCGCGCCGGGCCCCGGCCGCGGCGGCGGTGGCCCAGCGGCCGCAGGTGCTGGTGGCGCTGGTGTCGTCGCAGAGCACCTCGCGCTGCTCCCGCACGGCCTGGCCCCCGAAGCCATCCCGGCTGGTCATCACGGTGTCGGCCGGCCAGCGGGCGGACATGGCGCGGCTGAGGTCACCGATCTCCGCCTCGAGCCGGAAGCCGCCGGCGGTCGGCATCCACACCGCGCCGTAGGCCATGCCCAGGGCGTCCACCAGTGCGGTGAGGACCTTGACGTGCGCGTCCCGCTCGCTGGTCACGCCCTGGTCGAGGACGGCGAGGACCTGCTCGAGCGCCTCCACGTCGCGGGGCATCTCGGTCGTCGACTGCACGGCGGTCGTGGTCGGGGTGTCGGTACGCCGCCACATGGGAGGGCCTCCGTCGGTCCGGTGGGCGGGGTGCGTGGTGCCCGCGACCGCCGGCTCCGCCGGCGCCCACCGCTGACACCCCGTGTCGTCGCGGGAAACATCGGCAGCGCACAACCGGAGTGCAGCCGGAACCGGGGTGGGTCAGGCGGCGAGCCGCCGCTGTCCGCGCAGCCCGGAGCGGCCCGCCTCCCAGGCGCCCAGCAGGTGCCGGGCGGCCAGCCCGTCGGCCGCCAGGGCACAGGCGGCGCCGAAGAGGACGTCGCGGGCCAGCTCCGGCTCCTCGGCCACCAGGGAGCCGCACATGTCCACCGAGGCGATCTGCTCGTGGACGGCGTCGGCCTCCACGTGCTCGTCGTAGAAGACGGTGGTGTGCTCGTCGAAGCCCAGCCGGCGCAGGCCGGCGGAGTACCGGCGGGAGGGCTCGGAGGAGGTCATCTCCACCGCGGTGAGGTGGCCGAGCGCGGCGGCCCGCCAGCGCCGGTGCAGGCCGAACAGCGACATGGTGTTGACCGACGCGAACGCCGGCGCCGGGGCGGCGTCCCACAGCGCGCCGTAGGAGGGGTCGAGCCCGAGGTCGCGCATCAGGCCGGCGAACAGCTCGCTGTGCATCCGCGCCGGCGCACCGCCGCCGTACTCGTCGGCCTGGATCTCGACCATGGCCGCCTTGGCCCGGCCGGCCAGCCGCGGGACGGCGAAGGTGTGCGGGTCGCCCTCCTTGAGGTGGTACACCGAGCGCAGCGTCAGGTACTCCCGCCACTGCTCGAGGGTGCCGCTGCGGGCCATGTACGACGACAGCGAGGGCGAGTCGTCGGCGGCGATCAGCGCGGTGAGCTGCCGGTCGATCGGCTCCTCGGAGACGGCCGGCTCCCCGACCAGCCCGGTCAGGGCCTCGGCGTGCCGACGCTCCAGGTGTGCCCGCAGGCCGATGAGGCCCGGGTCCCACTCCCACGCGTCGTCGACCCCGTCGAAGCCGCGGTAGTGCAGCTCGTAGCAGACCGCGAGGGCCACCTGGAGGTCCTCGTCGGCCAGCGGGTCGGCGGAGGCCGCCGCCGTCCGCCGCGCCTGGTCGACGGTGGCGGGGGAGAGCGCACCCCGGGTGAGGTCGGCACACAGCGCGGAGGTGAGCGGGCCCCTGGGCTCGGGCAACTGCATGGACTGCGACATAACCACCAGCCGGCAGTTCGATGCGCGGCGGGCGTGTGATGTCCCACGGGGGTAGGACACGACCATGTCGAGCACACCGGACCGCGTCGTCCTCGTCACCGGCGGCAGCGCCGGCATCGGCCGCAGCACCGTGACCCGGCTGGCCCGCGGTGGGGCCCGGGTGGTCACCTGCGCCCGCGGGGGTGACCGGCTGGCCGAGGCGCTCGCGGGCCTGCCCGGCGTCACCGGCGTGGTGGCCGACGTCGCCGACGCGGGAGACCGGGCCCGGCTGGTGGAGCGGGTCCTCGACGAGCACGGCCGGCTCGACGCCGTCGTCCTCAACGCGGGGCTGGGCTGGGCCGGGCTGGTCGAGGACATGCCCGGCGAGGTCGTCGAGGGCATCGTCGCGCTCAACCTGACCGGGGTCATCGAGGTGACCCGGCTGGCGCTGCCACACCTGCTCGCCGCGGCCGCCGAGCGCGGGCGGGGGGACGTGGTCACCATCGCGTCGGTCGCGGCGTGGTCGCAGGTGCCGCCGCTGACCGTCTACTCGGCGACCAAGGCCGGCGTGCACGGGTTCGTGAAGGGACTGCGCCGGGAGGTCACCTCCCGCGGGGTGCGGGTGCACACGGTCAACCCCGGCCCGGTCGCCACCGAGTGGCTGGCCCGCGGGCACGGCTCCCCACCGGCCTCGGACGCCGACGCGGCCGGCCGCCTCTCCCGCGGCATCGACCCGGACCGGGTGGCCGCACGGGTAGGACGCTGCCTCACGGCGCCGCGGTCGCGCACGGTGGCCGTGCCCCGCTGGATGGGGCTGGCCCGGCTGGGGGAGGTGCCGCCGGTCGACCGGCTGCTCGACCTGGGGCTCTCCCGCCAGGCGGGCCGGATCCGGCGGATCGCGGCCCGGTCGGTGGAACGGCGGACCGGCCCGCGCGTTTGACGGACCGGTCCCGATCGCCCACGGTGAGTCGTCCGGCCGGCCCCGCGGTCGTCGCCCCGCGGTCGCCCGCGGCGACTCCGCTCGGGTGCCCGGGCCGTACGCGCCGGGGACGCCCACCGCCTGGAGGACCGCATGCACCCCACCGTCCCGCGCCGCGCCGCCGTCCTCGCGGCCGCGACCTCGACCCTGGCCGCGCTGACGGTGGCCTGCGTCGGAGCCCCTGCCGGCGCCACGCCCGGCCCGCCACCGGTGGAGGTGCAACTGCTGGCCCTCAACGACTTCCACGGCAACCTGGAGCCGCCGTCGGGCTCCAGCGGCCGCATCCAGACCGGCGTCAACGCCGACGGCAGCCCGCAGACCGTGGACGCCGGTGGCGCGGCCCACCTGGCCACCCAGCTCGCCGCGCTGGCCGCCCAGCAGCGCGAGCAGAACACGATCACCGTCGCGGCGGGCGACCTGATCGGCGCCTCCCCGCTGCTGTCGGCGGCCTTCCACGACGAGCCCACCATCGAGTCCCTCGGCCTGGCGGGCCTGGACTACGCCAGCGTCGGCAACCACGAGTTCGACGAGGGCCCGGCCGAGCTGCTGCGCATCCAGGACGGCGGCTGCCACCCGACCGACGGCTGCGCGGACGGGACGCCCTACGAGGGCGCGGACTTCCAGTACCTGTCGGCCAACGCGTTCGTCACCGAGACCGGCGAGCCGCTGCTGCCGCCCTACGCCGTCCACCGCGTGCAGGGCGTCGACGTCGGCTTCATCGGGATGACGCTGGAGGGCACCGGCGCCATCGTCAGCCAGGAGGGCACCGCCGGGCTGGAGTTCCGCGACGAGGTGGAGACGGCCAACCGCCTCGCCGCCGAGCTGCAGGGGCAGGGGGTGGAGGCGATCGTCGTCCTGCTGCACGAGGGCGGCGCGCAGACCGGGGAGAACGCCTGGGACGTCAACGGCTGCGCCGGCCTCGCCGGGCCGGTCGTGGACATCGCCACCGGCATGGACGACGCGATCGACGTCGTGGTCAGCGGCCACACCCACCAGGCCTACAACTGCGAGCTCGACGGCAAGCTGGTCACCAGCGGCAGCTCCTTCGGCCGGCTGGTGACCGACATCGACCTGACCCTCGACCGGGGCACGGGGGACGTGCTCACCGCGGCGGCCGAGAACGTGGTCGTGCGGCGCGACGTCGCGGCCGACGCGGGCCAGACCGAGCTGATCGCCCGCTACCGGGAGGCGCTCGGGCCGATCGCGGGCGAGGTCGTCGGCACGGCGGCGGTCGACCTGACCCGCGCCCAGGAGCCGCTGCTGGAGGGCGCCGAGTCCGCGCTGGGCAACGTCATCGCCGACGCGCAGCTCGCGGCCACGGACGACGAGGCCGGGGCGGTCGCCGCGTTCATGAACCCCGGCGGCGTGCGAGCCGACCTGCCGGCCGGCGAGGTCACCTACGAGGAGGCCTTCACCGTGCAGCCGTTCGCCAACAACCTGGTGACCCTCGACCTGACCGGCGCGCAGCTGCAGTGCCTGTTGGAGCAGCAGTTCCAGGAGGAGACGGTGCTCCACGCCTCGGCGGGCGTGTCCTACCGCGTCGACCCCGCCGGGGTCAGCGCGCCGGCCGGCGCCGACCCGTGCACCGGCACCCGGGTGCCCGACGGGTCGGTGCAGATCGCCGGTCAGCCGGTGACCGCCGAGGCGACCCACCGGGTGACGGTGAACAACTTCCTGGCCGGCGGCGGGGACGGCTTCACCGTGCTCACCGGCGGCACCAACGCCGTGACCGGGCCGATCGACCTCGACGCGTTCACCGCCCACCTCGGCGCGGTCTCACCGGTGCAGGCCCCACCCCTGGACCGGATCGCGCCGGTCTGACGATCCGGTCCCGGGGCGCTCCGGCCGGGGCGCTCCGGCCGGAGCCCGGGTGCCGGGGCCCGGACCGGCGCCGGACGCGCGCCGGAGTCGCCGTCCCCGCGGCATCCCGCGGGGACGGCGACCGCGCGGTGAGGTCGGTGCCGGAGGGCGCCCGCCCGCCCCTCGGACGGGTGGTTCCCGGACCGGGACCGCACTCCTTGTCACCGTCTGCGTCGCGCTGTTTCCTCCTCGACACATCCCTGGGGCACAGTGACCGGCACCCGGGAGCGAGGAGCGAGCGATGGACTTCCTGCAGCCCACGACGTGGGCCGACGCGCTCGCCGCGCGCGCCGAGCACCCCGGCGCGCTGCCCCTCGCCGGCGGCACCGACGTCATGGTCGAGCTCAACTTCGACCGGCGCCGGCCTCCTGCGCTGCTGGACCTCACCCGCGTCCCCGAGCTGCGGGAGTGGAGCACCGAGGACGGCGGTGTCGACGGCGGGATGGTGCGCCTGGGCGCCGGCGTCCCCTACGCCCGGGTGATCCGCGAGCTGGCTGCGCAGCTGCCCGGCCTGGCGATGGCCGCGCGCACCGTCGGGTCGCCGCAGATCCGGGTGCGCGGCACCGTCGGCGGCAACCTCGGCTCGGCGTCCCCGGCCGGCGACGCCCACCCGCCGCTGCTGGCCGCCGGCGCGGAGGTCGAGCTGGTGTCGGCCGCCCGGGGCGCCCGGCGGGTGCCCGTCGCGGAGTTCTACACGGGGGTCAAGCGCAGCGTCCTCGCCCCCGACGAGCTCATCGCCGCGGTCCTCGTGCCACCCGCGGCCGGGCCGCAGCAGTTCTGCAAGGTCGGCACCCGCAACGCGATGGTGATCGCGGTGTCGGCCTTCGCCGTGGCCCTGCACCCGGACCGGCGGGCGGTGGGCACCGGCATCGGGTCGGCCGCGCCGACCCCGCGCCGGGCACCGGAGGCCGAGGAGTTCCTCGCCGGGGAGCTGGACTGGGAGTCGCGCCGCCCCCTGCCGGAGGCGCTGGCCGCGGAGTTCGGGCACCGGGTCGCCGCCGCGGCCTCGCCCATCGACGACGTCCGGGGGAGTGCGGCCTACCGGCGGCACTCGCTGTCGGTGCTGGCCCGCCGGGCCGCCACCTGGGCCTGGGACGACCTGAGGAAGGCGGCCTGATGCGCGTCACGACCACGGTCAACGGGACGACCCACGAGGTCGACGACGTCTGGCCCGGGGAGAGCCTGCTCTACCTGCTGCGCGAGCGCCTGGGCCTGCCGGGCGCGAAGAACGCCTGCGAGCAGGGGGAGTGCGGGTCGTGCACCGTCTACCTCGACGGCGAGCCGGTGTGTGCCTGCCTGGTCGCGGCCGGCCAGGCGGGTGGCCGCCAGGTGACCACCGTCGAGGGGCTGGCCGACGGCGACCGGCTGCACCCGGTGCAGGAGGCCTTCGTCGAGGCCGGCGCCGTGCAGTGCGGGTTCTGCACGCCCGGCCTGGTCGTGGCCGCGCACGACCTCCTCGCCCGCGTGCCGCGACCCAGCGACCTCGAGGTCCGGGAGGCGCTGGCCGGCAACCTGTGCCGCTGCACCGGCTACGAGAAGATCCTCGACGCGGTCCGGCTGGCCGCGGCCAAGCAGGCCGCGCGATGACCGCCACGGAGGCCGGGGTCCGGGTTCCCGGCCGGATCGGGGAGAGCGCGCCGCGCCCGGACGGCACGCTCAAGGTCACCGGCGAGTTCGCCTACGCCAGCGACCTGTGGCACGACGACATGGTCTGGGGCGTCACGCTGCGCAGCCCGCACCCGTCCGCCCGCATCCGCCGGATCGACGTCTCCGAGGCCCTCACCGTGCCGGGGGTGACCGCCGTCCTCACCGCCGACGACGTCCCGGGGGAGAACGCCTACGGGCTCGAGCACGCCGACCAGCCGGTGCTGGCCGCCGACGTCGTCCGCTACGAGGGCGAGCCGGTGGCCCTGGTGGCCGCCGACCACCCCGAGACCGCGCGCCGGGCGGCCGCCCGGATCCGGGTCGACTACGAGGTGCTGCCCGCGGTCACCGACCCCCGCCGAGCCCTGGACGACGGGGCCCCGCGCGTACAGCCCGGCGGCAACCTGGTGCGCCACCTGCGGCTGCGGCGTGGCGAGGACCACCCGAGCGCCCCGGTCGTGGTGAGCCTGGACTTCGAGGTCGGCATGCAGGACCAGGCCTTCCTCGGGCCCGAGTCCGGGCTCGCCGTCCCGGCCGAGGACGGCGGCGTCGACCTCTTCGTCGCCACCCAGTGGCTGCACGTCGACCAGCGGCAGGTCTGCCTGGCGCTGGGGCTGCCGCCCGAGAAGGTGCGGCTCACCCTCGCCGGCGTGGGCGGTGCCTTCGGCGGCCGCGAGGACCTCTCGGTGCACGTGCACGCCTGCCTGCTGGCGCTGCGCACCGGGCGGCCGGTGAAGATGAGCTACGGCCGCGAGGAGTCCTTCTACGGCCACGTGCACCGGCACCCCGCGACGATGACCTACGAGTTCGGCGCCGAGCGCGACGGCACCCTGGTCTACGCGCGGGCGCGGGTGCTGCTCGACGGCGGCGCGTACGCCTCCTCCACCGCGGCGGTCGTGGGCAACGCCGGCCTGCTCGGGATGGGGCCCTACCGCATCCCGTCGGTGGCGGTCGACGCCTACGGGGTGTTCACCAACAACCCGCCGTGCGGGGCGATGCGCGGCTTCGGCTGCGTGCAGGCCGCCTTCGCCCACGAGGCGCTGATGGACGAGCTCGCCGCCGCCGTCGGCGTGAGCCCGGTCCAGATCCGGCAGCGCAACGGCCTGCGCGAGGGCGACCGCACCATCACCGGCCAGGTGGTCGACTCCCCGGCACCGGTGGCCGAGCTGGTGCAGCGGGTCGCGGACATGCCCCTGCCTCCGCCGGCGGACGCCACCGACCTGCGCGCCCTGCCCGGTGCCGTCGGCAACACCACCCACGGGGAGGGCGTGCGGCGGGGCGTCGGCTACGCCGTGACGATGAAGAACGTCGGCTTCTCCGAGGGCTTCGACGACTACTCCACCGCGCGGGTGCGGCTGCAGGTGACCGGCGGCGAGGCCGTGGCCACCGTGCACACCGCCGCCGCCGAGGTCGGCCAGGGACTGGTCACCGTGCAGCAGCAGATCGCCCGCACCGAGCTCGGCGTGGAACGGGTCGTCGTCGTCCCGGCTGACACCGCCGTCGGCTCGGCCGGGTCGACGTCGGCGTCCCGCCAGACCTACGTGACCGGCGGCGCGGTCAAGGCCGCCTGCCAGGCGGTGCGGACGGCGGTGCTGCAGCGGGCCGCGGTCGCCCTCGACCGGCCGGTCGGGGGGCTGGAGCTGGAGGGGGAGAAGGTGGTCGGGCCGGGCGGTGAGGTGCTGGCGGGCCTGGCCGAGGTGCTGGGGGACGACGCGGTCGAGCAGACCGTCGAGTGGCGGCACCGCCCCACCCACGCCGTCGACCCGGAGACCGGGCAGGGCGACGCCCACGTGCAGTTCGCCTTCTCCGCGCACCGGGCCGTCGTGGACGTCGACACCGAGCTCGGCCTGGTCAAGGTGGTCGCCCTCGACACCGCCCAGGACGTCGGGAAGGCGATCAACCCCGACGCGGTGGTGGGCCAGATCCACGGCGGGTCGGCGCAGGGCATGGGCCTGGCGCTGATGGAGGAGGTCGTGGTGACCGAGGGCCACGTGCGCAACCCCTCGTTCACCGACTACCTGCTGCCCACGATCCTGGACGTGCCGCCGATGCGCGTGGAGGTCCTCGAGTACGCCGACCCGCACGCGCCCTACGGCGTGCGCGGGGTGGGCGAGCCGCCGACGATCTCGTCCGGACCCGCGGTGGCCGCCGCGGTGCGCGCCGCCTGCGGGCGGCCCCTGCGCCGGGTGCCGATCCGGCCGGAGCACGTCACGGGCACCTGAGCCGTGACCGCCCCCGTGGACGTCCCCGTCCCCACGCTCGTCGGGCAGAGCGTGGTGGTCGAGGCCGACGCCGTCCGGATCCTCGACCGTCGCGTCTTCCCCTTCCAGCGCCGCTGGGTGACCTGCCGCGACCACGAGGAGGTCGCCACGGCGATCGAGGAGATGGTCACCCAGAGCCTCGGCCCGCTGTTCGCCGCGGCCGGCGGCATGACCCTGGCCGCGCGTCACGCCGACCGGCTGGCGACGGCACGGGCGCGGCGGGACCACGTGACGGCCGCCGGCGCCCGGCTGGTGGCCACCCGGCCGACGAACAACGGGATCCGGGACGTCGTGGCCGAGCTGCTCGCGGTGGCGACGCGGACCGCGGACGCCGGGGAGCCGGTGGGGCCCGCGGTCGAGGCCGCCGCCCGGGACCTCGCGGAGCGCACCCGGGCCGGCCACCGGCGGCTGGGCGAGCACGCCGCGGCGCTGGTCCCCGACGGTGCCACCGTGCTGACCCACTGCTGGGCCGACGCCTACCTGACCGAGACGGTGGCCGCCGTCCTGCGGTCGGGCCGGCGGATCGACGCGGTCTGCACCGAGACCCGGCCCTACCTGCAGGGCGCCCGGCTGACGGCGGAGAGCCTCGGCGAGATGGGCGTGCCCACGCGGCTGATCACCGACGGCGCCGCCGCCCACCTGATGAGCCGCGGCGAGGTCACCCTCTTCGTGACCGGGGCCGACCGGGTCACGATGGACGGCTGCGTCGTCAACAAGATCGGCACGCTGCAGATCGCCGTCTCGGCGCACGCCTTCGGGGTGCCGTTCGTGGCGCTGGTGCAGGCACCGGACCGGCAGGCGCCGGACGCGGCCGCCGTCGACCTCGAGGACCGCGACGGCCGGGAGGTCCTGCACTGCCTGGGGCGCCGCACCGCGTCGGAGCGGGTCACCGGCGTCTACCCGGCCTTCGACGTCACGCCGGCCCGGTTCGTCAGCGTCGTGGTCACCGACCGGGGGCGGTTCGCGCCCTCGGACCTCGCCTCCTACTCCACCGCATGAGGGTCGCCACCACGCGGGACGAGGCGGTCGCCCGACGCGGGACGGCCTCCCCCCGGGCGCTCGACCTGGAGGAGGCGGCGACCGCGACCCGCCGCCGGCCGGGGTCCGACGAGGTCAGCCCCGGAGGGCGTCCTCGGCGTCGGGGTACCCGGCCAGGACGTCCTCGAGTTCGACGATGCGGGGGAAGTCGGCGGCGTCCTGGTGGCGCAGCAGGAACGTGACGGTGCGCCGGACCAGCGCCTCCTCGTCGGCCTCGGCGACGCCGAGCCGGTCGAGGACCTCCGGGGTGAGCTGCACCCAGGACTCCACGTCCTCGCCCTCGTCCTGCAGGTGGACGACGTACTCGTGGTCGCCCTGCGTCTCGATCCGGAACGGCTCGCTCATCTCCCGGGGCTACCCGGCGACCGGGCTCGGACACCGCACCCCCGGTGCCTCCCTGCCCCCGTCCCCGGGCGGCCGCGGCACCGTCCTGCCACCATCCGGGGTGTGCCGTTCCTGTCGCCGGACCTGACCGTCCGCCGCGTGGACGCACACACCTGGGCAGTCGTCGACCCGCTGGTCTACCGCGGCAAGCGGGACCGCTTCGTCGTGCCCGCCGGCTTCCGCACCGACTTCGCCACGGTGCCGCGGCTGGTGGTCTGGCTGGTCCCGCGGTTCGGCGCCTACACGCTGGCCGCGATCCTGCACGACTGGCTGTGCACCGAGGGCATCCGCTCGGGGGTGGTGACCTCCAGGCAGGCCGACGGGCTGTTCCGGCGGGTGATGCGGGAGAGCGGGGTGCCCGTGCTGCGCCGCTGGCTCATGTGGTGCGGCGTGCGGTGGGGCGCCCTGGTGGACCCGCTGCGGCGGCCGGGGTGGCTGGTCAGCGCCCCCGGGGTCGTGGCCATCTCGCTGCTGGCCGCGCCGCTCGTCGTCCCGCCCGCGGTGGTGATCGCGCCGGGCCTTCTTGTCTTCGCGGTGGCCGAGGGGGTGGTCGGCTGGTTCGCGTCCACCCGCGCCGAGCAGCTGGTCGTCCCGGCGCCGCAGGGCGCGTTTGTGTCCACGGACAGCCCGGACGGGACGGCCTTGGGATCGACGGAGGTCGACGGAGGGGAGGCCGCCCGCTAGCGTCCGGCCAGCCTGCCGGCACCGGCGCGGGCGGGCCTGGCGAGCAGGAGCCGCGCATGACGATCACAGTGGCCAAGTTCCGGGACGTCGCCGACGGGACCCAGCCCGGCCAGTTCCAGGTCGGCGCCCACGACGCCGTGGAGTCCCTCGAGGACCTCGACCCGATCTACAAGCAGTTGATCGACGAGCCGGTCACCGCGGTGGTCGCCGTCATGGGCTCCACCGGCCGGCCGAACCTGACCCCGGTCTGGTTCGACTACGAGGGCAACACCGTGCTGCTCAACCTGGCCACCCACCGCAAGAAGGTCGACTGGCTGCGGGCCAACCCGCAGGCGACCTTCCTGCTGATGAACCCGGCGAACCCCTACCACTGGCTGAGCGTCAAGGCCACGGTCACCCGCGAGATCTCCGAGGACGACCCGGAGGAGGGCCCGCGGGTCACCGCGCAGCTGGACAAGATCTGGAAGAAGTACACCGGCGACGACGGGCACTACGCCCTGCGCGACCCCGGCCGCGACGAGCGGCGCGTGCTCTTCGAACTCCGGGTGGACACGATCGCCACCTTCGGCCGGCCCTGACCCGCCGTCCGCGGCCGGCCCGGACCTGCACGGCGGGCCGGCCGCGGCACAGGGGGCTGCGCGGGACAGGCCCGGCGAGCAAGCTGTCGCCATGACCGACCTCTCCGGCCCGCCGTTCCGCGCCGACCACGTCGGCAGCCTCCTCCGACCCCAGCGTCTCCTGGACGCCCGAGCCCGCGCCGCCGCCGGGGAGATCGACGCGGCCGAGCTGCGCCGCGTCGAGGACGAGGCGATCACCGAGGTCGTCCGCATGCAGGAGGACGTCGGCCTGCGGACCGCGACCGACGGCGAGTTCCGCCGCGCCACCTGGCACATGGACTTCATCTACGCGATCAACGGCATCACCAAGGTGGAGGGCGGGGGTCGGCCGGTCCACTTCCGCAACGCCGACGGGTCGATGGACTGGACGCCGGCCGGCCTGCACGTCGACGGCCCGCTCTCCATCGACGAGCCGATCTTCGGCGCCGACTTCGCCTACCTGCAGTCGGTGGTGAGCGACCGGCAGACGGCGAAGCTGACCATCCCCTCGCCGTCGATGGTCCACTACCGCGGCGGGGCCGCGGCCATCGACCCGGCGGTCTACCCGGACGAGGACGCCTTCTGGGACGCGCTCTCGGCGGCCTACCGACAGCAGGTCCGCGGGATCGCCGACCAGGGCTGCACCTACCTGCAGCTGGACGACACCAGCCTGGCCTACCTCAACGACCCCGCCCAGCGGGCCGAGCTGGCCGAGCAGGGCCGGGACGCCGAGCACCAGCACGAGCGCTACATCCGGCAGATCAACGCGGCGCTGGCCGGCCGGCCCGAGGGGCTGACCGTCACGACCCACATGTGCCGCGGCAACTTCCGCTCCTCGTGGGCCGCCGAGGGCGGCTACGACTTCGTCGCCGAGGCGCTGTTCGGCGGCCTGGAGGTCGACGGCTTCTTCCTCGAGTACGACGACGCCCGCTCCGGGGGCTTCGAGCCGCTGCGGTTCGTCCCGCCCGGCAAGCGGGTGGTCCTGGGCCTGGTCACCAGCAAGCGCCCGGAGCTCGAGGACAAGGACACCCTCAAGCGGCGCATCGACGAGGCGGCGGAGTACGTGCCGATGGAGCAGCTGTGCCTCTCCCCGCAGTGCGGCTTCTCCTCGACGGTCGAGGGCAACGCGCTCACCCGCGACGACCAGATCGCCAAGCTGCGGCTGGTCGTCGAGACCGCCGAGGAGGTCTGGGGCTCCTGAGCGCCCCCGGCTGGGGCCCGGCGGGTCACGGGCGCGTCTCCTTCCAGTGGTGCGCCGGGCCCGGTCCTTGCATGCTCGTCCCTGACGCGGGCGGCGTCGTCCGGGCGCTGCCCTGACCTGCAGGGAGCGCGCTCATGTCCACGACCGTCAGGACCGACGCCACCGGCGGCGGGCAGCCCCCGGGCGGGGCCGCGCGCCGCCGTCCGACGCTGCGCACGGTGCTGATCTGGGGCGCGGTGTCGGTGGTCGGTGCGGTCGCCTGGACCGTCCTGGCCCTGGCCCGCGGCGAGACGGTCTCCGCGCTGTGGATCCTGTTCGCGGCGCTGTGCTCGTACGCCATCGCCTACCGGTTCTACGCGAAGTTCATCGCCCGCCGTGTGCTGCAGGTCGACGACCGTCGGGCCACCCCGGCCGAGCGCCTCCACAACGGCATCGACTTCGACGTGACCGACCGGCGGGTCCTGTTCGGGCACCACTTCGCCGCGATCGCGGGCGCCGGACCACTCGTCGGGCCGGTGCTCGCCGCCCAGATGGGCTACCTGCCCGGGACCATCTGGATCATCGTCGGCGTCATCTTCGCCGGCGCGGTCCAGGACATGACGGTCCTGTTCTTCTCGATGCGCCGCAACGGCAAGAGCCTCGGCCAGATGGTCCGCGAGGAGATCGGGGTCGTCGGGGGCATCGCCGCCCTGATCGCCGTCTTCGCGATCATGATCATCATCCTGGCGGTGCTGGCGCTGATCGTGGTCAACGCGCTGGCCGAGTCGCCGTGGGGCGTCTTCTCCATCGCGCTGACCATCCCCATCGCGCTGTTCATGGGCGTCTACCTGCGCACGCTCCGGCCCGGCCGCGTGCTCGAGGCCACCGCCATCGGCGTCGTCCTGCTCCTGCTGGCGGTCATCGGCGGCGGGTGGATCGACGACACCGGCCTCGGTGAGGCGCTGACCCTGTCCCGGGAGTGGCTGGTCCTCGCCCTGGTGGTCTACGGGTTCGTCGCCTCCGTGCTGCCGGTCTGGCTGTTGCTCACCCCCCGCGACTACCTGTCGACGTTCATGAAGATCGGCGTCATCGTCCTGCTCGCGATCGGGCTGCTGCTGGCCCGGCCGGTGCTGCAGGCCGACGCGGTCACCGAGTTCGCCCGCGAGGGCACCGGCCCGGTGTTCGCCGGGTCGCTGTTCCCGTTCGTCTTCATCACCATCGCCTGCGGCGCGCTGTCGGGCTTCCACGCCCTCATCTCCTCCGGGACGACGCCGAAGATGGTGGCCAAGGAGAGCCAGGTCCGCCTCATCGGCTACGGCGGCATGCTGATGGAGTCCTTCGTGGCGATCAGCGCGCTGATCGCGGCCGTGGTCATCGACCAGGGGCTCTACTTCGCGATGAACAGCCCGGCCGGCGCCACCGGCGGGACGGCGGAGACCGCGGCCGCCTACGTCAACGGGCTGGGCTTCCCGACCACGGCCCAGGACATCGCCGCGGCATCGGCGGCGGTGCAGGAGCCCAGCCTGGTCTCCCGCACCGGCGGGGCGCCCACGCTGGCGGTCGGCATCGCCAACATCCTGTCCGACGCCTTCGGGGCCGGGATGGCCGCGTTCTGGTACCACTTCGCGATCATGTTCGAGGCGCTGTTCATCCTCACCGCCGTCGACGCCGGCACCCGGGTGGGCCGGTTCATGCTGCAGGACACGATCGGCAACGTCTGGAAGAAGTTCGGCGACCTGTCCTGGCGGCCCGGCAACATCATCGCCAGCGCGATCACCGTGGGCCTGTGGGGCTACATCCTCTACGTCGGGGTGACCGACCCCCTCGGTGGCGTCAACCAGCTCTTCCCGCTGTTCGGCATCGCCAACCAGCTGCTGGCGGCCATCGCCCTGACGCTGGTGACGGTGCTGCTGATCAAGCACGGCAAGCTGAAGTACGCCTGGGTCACCGCCGTCCCGCTGGTGTGGGACCTCGTGGTCACCATGACGGCGAGCTTCCAGAAGGTGTTCTCCGCCGACCCGGCGGTGGGCTACTTCGCGCAGCGCCAGCGGTACGCCGACGCCCAGGCGGCGGGGGAGCTGCTCGCCCCGGCGCAGGACCCCGGCCAGATGGACCAGATCATCTTCAACTCGACGCTCAACGGCATCCTGCAGGCGGTGTTCGCCTGCCTGACGCTCGTCGTGGTGGCCAACGCGGCGTTCGTCATCGCCCGGGCGATCCGCGCCCGCGGACCGGTGCCGACCACCGAGGAACCGCCCGTCCCGTCACAGATCGTCGAGCCCTCCGGGTTGTTCGCGACCGCCGAGGAGAAGCGCGCCATGGCCGAGCAGGAGCGGCTGGTCGGTGCGGGCGCACGGGGCCAGGGCACCTTCACCGAGGAGGGACCGGCACGGTGAGCGCGGGGGTTCTCGCTGTGCGGTCGGCCGCCGTCCGGACCTGGCGGGGGGTGCGCTGGTACCTGCGCGAGTGGAGCGGGGAGGCGCGCTGGGACGACTACCTGCGGCACTGCGCCGAGCACGGGCACCAGCCGATGACCCGGCGGGAGTTCGAGCGCCGTCGCGCCGACGCCCTGGAACGCACCCCGGTCAGCCGCTGCTGCTGACCGGGGGCGGGGCCATGATCAGGTGACCTGATCGTGGGGGGGGGGGGGCCCGCCCCCCCGCGCGGGGGGGGGGGCCCCCCCGCCGGGGCGGGGCGCCGCGCGCCCCCGCGCCCCCCCCCGCC